>CAXGBX010000017.1:0-14926 GCA_964008195.1 uncultured Flavobacteriaceae bacterium | reverse complement strand
ATCAGGTAGAATATGTGATCTGCCCTGCAAGAATTGATAAAAATATCGCAGAAAAAGCCAGAAAACTCGCTGAAAAAGTTTCCGCGGCATTTGAGCATGTTGGCTTACTGGCTGTGGAGATGTTTCAGACTGAAGATGATAAGATCTTAGTGAATGAAGTAGCACCAAGACCTCACAATAGCGGACACTATAGTATTGAAGCATCATACACTAACCAATTTGAGCAGCACATCAGGGCTATACTTGACCTGCCCCTGGGAAATACTGAAAGCAAAGTTGGTGGTATTATGGTGAATCTGGTAGGAGATAAAGATTACGAAGGAGAAGTAGTCTACCAAAATATTGAAAAAATCATGGAGATGGATGGGGTAACACCTCATATCTACGGCAAGAAAATTACCAGGCCTTTCAGAAAAATGGGACATGTAACCATTGTGGATAAGGATTTAACTAAAGCCCGCCAGGTTGCAGAGAAAGTTAAGAATAGTATTAAAGTGATTAGTAAAAACAGTTAATATGGGAAAAGTAGCAGTAATCATGGGCAGTAGCAGTGACATGCCAGTAATGCAGGAAGCCATTGATATTTTAAAGGGATTTGATCTTGAAGTAGAAGTAGATATTGTTTCTGCCCACAGGACCCCCGAAAAGCTTTTTGAATTCAGCAAAACTGCGCACGAAAAAGGTATCAAGGTGATAATTGCCGGAGCCGGTGGCGCGGCACATTTACCAGGAATGGTTGCATCCCTGTCGCCTCTTCCGGTAATAGGCGTACCCGTAAAATCCAGAAACTCTATAGATGGCTGGGATTCGGTGCTTTCTATTTTACAAATGCCCGGAGGAGTTCCGGTTGCCACCGTAGCGTTAGATGGAGCTAAAAACGCAGGAATTCTGGCTGCCCAAATTATTGGAGTTTCAGATAAATGTGTACTGGATAAAATTATGGTTTATAAAGAAGGTTTAAAACAGAAAGTAATAGAAGGAGCAAAGTCGCTTAAAAAATAAAAAAGGCCGCATTAGCGGCCTCTCGAGTAGTAAACATTGATTATCTGCACTTATTATTTATTAACCATTCTAAATATAAAAACCAGAACCTTGCAAACTACTATATTGTAATTGTATTGTTTTTAATATCAATCTATAAAATTAATAAAATTTCTTTAAAAACATCATTAACGTTAATTAATTTCATGTTTAGCGTTAAATAAAATATATCTAAATGAGTTCTCAAAATATATTACTTACAGAATTTGAATACGCTCCTTTTTCAAAGATCGAAATTAAGGATTACAAACCTGCAATTTTGAAAGCTGTGGAGCTGGCGAAGCAAGAAATTAATACAGTAGCTAATTCTGATACTACCCCAAATTTTGAAAACACCATTGAAGCACTTGAGTTTTCAGGAAAAAAACTAGATAGGATAACCAGTATTTTTTTTAATATAAATTCCGCGGAAACTAATGAAGAAATTCAAAAGATCGCCCAGGAAGTTTCCCCTGTACTTTCAGAATTCAAAAATGATATTATTCTAAACAAGGATCTTTTCAGAAGAATTAAAGAGGTTTATTCAAAAAGGGGAAAATTAAATCTTACTAAGGAAAAGACTACTTTACTCGAAAAAAAATATAAAGCATTTACGCGCAATGGAGCAAATCTCCCAGAGGAAAAACAGCAACAGCTTAGAGATATAGATAAAGAATTATCAAAGCTTAGCCTGCAGTTTGGCGAAAATGTGCTGGCAGAAACCAATAAGTACGAATTACAGGTAACAGATGAATCCAGGTTAGGTGGTTTACCTGAAAGCTTTAAAGAAGAAGCAAAATCTGTTGCCAAATCCAAAGAAAAAGAGGGCTGGATATTTACTCTGGAATACCCAAGTTATATACCATTTATGAAATATGCAGAAGATCGAGAGCTACGGGAAGAACTTTCCCAGGCATTTGGATCCAGGGCATTTCATAATGACAAATTAGACAATCAGGAGAACGTCCTGAATATTGCAAAATTGAGATATAAAAGGGCGCAACTTTTAGGATTTGAAACACACGCGCACTTTATCCTTCAGGAACGAATGGCCGAAACTCCTGAAAAAGTAAACTCATTCTTGAAGGAAATGCTGGAGAAAGCGAAACCTGCAGCCGAAAGAGAGTTTAAGGAACTTGAAAATTTTGCTAAAGACCTGGATGGAATAGACCAATTACAAAAATGGGATGCTGCTTATTACAGTGAAAAATTGAAGCAAAAGCTTTTTGATCTTGACGACGAAAAGCTCAAGCCTTATTTCAAACTGGAAAATGTAATTGACGGTGTTTTCACTATTGCTCAAAAACTCTACGGACTCCAGTTTGAGGAAGTTCACCATGTTGATAAGTATCATAAGGACGTTAAAACCTTTGAAGTAACGAATGAATTAGGTGAAGATATTGCCCTTTTTTATGCAGATTTTCATCCCCGCCCGGGAAAAAGAGATGGTGCATGGATGACGATCTATAAAGATCAATATATTCAGGATGGCAAAAATGAGCGGCCACATATATCTATCGTTTGTAATTTCACAAAGCCAACTGAAAAAGAACCTTCTCTCTTAACCTTTAATGAGGTAACCACTCTTTTCCATGAATTTGGTCATGCCCTGCATGGTATGCTGGCGGATACTACCTACCCTAGCCTTTCGGGTCCAAACGTATATTGGGATTTCGTGGAACTACCAAGTCAGGTACTGGAAAACTGGTGCTATGAAAAAGAATCACTTCAACTTTTTGCCAAACATTATAAAACCGGTGAGGCGATACCTCAGCAGTATATAGAGAAAATTAAAGAATCGGCGAATTTCCTTGAAGGAATGGCTACCTTAAGACAATTAAGCTTTGGAATGCTGGATCTTAGCTGGCATGCCATAGATCCTTCCAATATTGAAGATGTAAAACAACATGAATTAGAAGCTTTTGAGTCAACCAGGCTTTATCCCGATGTAGCGTCAAATTGCATGAGCACCGCTTTTTCACATATTTTTCAGGGAGGTTATTCCGCAGGTTATTATTCTTATAAATGGGCTGAAGTATTGGATGCGGACACTTTTGAATATTTTACTGAAAATGGAATTTTCAATAAAGATATCGCAGATAAATTCAGGGAAAACATTCTATCTAAAGGTGGCACCGAACATCCTATGGAACTTTATAAACGTTTCCGCGGAAAAGAACCTAAACCAGATGCTTTATTGCGAAGAGCAGGATTAATTTCGAAATAGCTGAAAACAGTTGCCATATCTATAAAACTTATCCTTTCTATAACTTTAGATAGCCATTCTTTTGCTATTTTTGATTAGAACCGATTTAATTTAGATCATGTCCGCTAACACCCTCGACCCTAATAAGTGGGTTGATAAATATTCAGATTACCTTTTCAACTATACGATAGTTCGTGTGAACAATCGTGAGGTAGCGAACGATCTTATTTCAGAAACTTTTCTGGCAGCCTTAAAATCAGCCAAGAATTTTAAAGGGGAGGCAAGTGAACGAACCTGGTTAATTTCAATTTTAAAGCGGAAAATTATAGATTACTACCGCAAAATAAATTCCCGGAAGGGAAAAGCGGAAGTCAAGATCAAATATTCTGAAGATTACAACGAAGGCGAATGGCTGGAAGAACAGGTCGCAGATCAATTTGACAGGACTGCGGAAGATGAAATGGAAAATAATGAACTCGGGCTGGCAATATTGGACTGCCTGGGTTCTATAAATGAAAAGCACGCCGAAATATTCAAAAGAAAAACAATTGATGGCGCAGATACTGAAGCCATTTGTAATGAGTTTAATATTACCCCGTCTAACCTTTGGGTTATCATCCACAGGGCCAGGACTGCGCTGGCTGCCTGTCTGGAAAAAAACTGGTTTTAATTATGAGTAAAAAAACTACGTTTCTTTTTTTTGATTGTTCTGAAGCAGCCAAGTGCTGTGACAAGGCTCAGTATGAAGAGGCTAATCTATTTGAAAAAGTAAAGCTGATGCTGCATCTTGCATTATGCAAAACTTGCAGGAAATTCTCCAAGAGAAATTCAAAACTCACTCACCTCCTGAAAGATTCCAAACTGGAAACTTGTTCTGAAGAAAAGAAGGCTCAATGGCGCAGGCAGATCAAAAAAGAATTTGCGGAATAGCGTTCCTGAAAATCAAATAAATACCTAGAAAAAGAATAGGAATTGATTCTACCCAAAAAGAGGCATAAAATTTCTTCTGATGCTCTCCGGCGTTCCAAAGCATCCCTCCACTAATCAGTAATATTAAAACCAATGAAAGAAACTCATTAGAATTGAAGGATTTCTGAAAAAGTTCTATCGAAAAAATCAATCCAATTAAAAGAGTTCCGAAAATTTTAGTTTTGAAGGCTCCTAACTTCTGAGGTATCGTCCCAAGTTTTTCGCTATCAAAATTGAGATCTCTTATTTCAAAAGGTAAGGTAAGTACGATAACCATCAATAATCGCTGAAAAAAGTCCAATAATATCTCTTTCCCTAAATACATACCAGCATTAACTACTGGTGAAATCTGAGTAGTCCCAGCCCAGACAAGAGCAATTATAAAAATTTTAATTCCAGGTAGGCTTCTCAAATTCCTCTCTCCGCCAAAGAGAGGAATAGCATAAAGCAACGTGAAAATCCCTAAAATTCCGGTTGATATTAACACAGACGTTTTTAAATGAAAACCGAAATAAAGCATGGCCAAAAAGCTAATTCCTGAAAAAACCTGGATAATTCTCAGGTTTTTGGCGAGACTCAGATGGTGCAACTTCGCTATACCTGCATATTTTACAAAATTATATCCCGTAATAGAAGAGAAAAATATAAATAAGAGCAGGTCCTGATCAGGAAAAAGATCATACTCAAGAAAAGAAATGATCGTAAATGCAACAACCGCAAAAGAGACATGAATGCTGCTGTTAATATAAAGTTCAAAAGCATTTTTCAAATACTTCATTTCACGAAATTACATATAAAATAGGATTCAGAATATTACACACAAAATCTTAACAACTGTATGTCCCTAAACAGTAAAAAATTAGCCTGAAATTATGTATTTTCGCAGCACGAAAAACACAACTATTTATTTTAATGAGAACAGATTCTTTCGCGTTACGTCACATAGGTCCTAAAGCAGAAAATCTACAGGAAATGCTAGATACTATTGGCGCTGAGTCTATAGAGCAATTGATTTACGAAACGATACCAGATGATATCAGGTTATCTCAACCTTTGAACTTGCCTAAGGCGATGAGTGAAAATCAATACGCCGAGCATATCAAAAAACTTTCTGA
This sequence comes from uncultured Flavobacteriaceae bacterium, assembly GCA_964008195.1. Classification (GTDB taxonomy): domain Bacteria; phylum Bacteroidota; class Bacteroidia; order Flavobacteriales; family Flavobacteriaceae; genus Christiangramia. The sequence goes on along the minus strand of CAXGBX010000017.1, from coordinate 9,616 downwards.
AAAGAACAGGCTTTTCAAAACCTATATCGGTCTTGGCTATCACCAGGCGATCCTTCCTGCGGTTATCCAGAGAAATATCCTGGAAAATCCGGGTTGGTATACTGCCTACACGCCCTATCAGGCAGAGATTGCTCAGGGACGTTTAGAAGCTTTGCTGAATTTCCAAACGATGGTAAGCGATCTTACCGGAATGGAAATTGCCAATGCTTCGTTGCTGGACGAATCTACGGCTGCAGCTGAAGCTATGGCTTTGCTTTATGCAGTTCGCGATAGAAAACAGAAAAAAAACGATGTAAATAAGTTTTTTGTATCTCAGCAAACCTTACCACAAACCATATCTCTAATGGAAACCCGAGCCGATTTTCTGGGGATAGAAATGGTGGTTGGAAATCACGAAGAATTTGATTTTTCTGAAGAATATTTTGGAGCACTGGTTCAATATCCCGGCAAATTCGGACAAATCTTTGATTATGCCAATTTTGTTGAAAACTGTAAAAAAGCAGATATAAAAACTGCATTTGCTGCTGATATCTTAAGCCTGGTAAAACTTCAAGCTCCGGGAGAACTAGGCGTAGATGTAGTGGTTGGAACCACACAAAGATTTGGGATTCCGCTAGGATATGGTGGTCCTCATGCCGCATATTTTGCCACGAAAGAAGAATACAAGCGAAACCTCCCGGGGAGAATTATTGGTTTAACGAAAGATCTGGATGACAATAACGCCTTAAGAATGGCACTGCAAACCAGGGAGCAGCATATCAAAAGAGATAAAGCTACTTCCAATATTTGTACTGCACAGGTTTTACTTGCCGTGATGGCTGGAATGTATGCGGTTTATCATGGTCCGAAAGGACTTGAATTCATTGCAAATACAGTTCATGCTTCTGCAGTAACTCTGGAAGAAAAATTAAAAGCACTTGGGTTTGAACAGTTGAATTCAGCATATTTTGATACGATCCATGTTAAAGCAAATGTTTCTAAATTAAAGGAAATTGCAGTTAAGCATGAGATCAACTTTTTCTATCCGGATGCTGAAAGTGCCTGTATCTCCATAAACGAAACAACTACTACAGATGATTTGAACGCAATCATTGCCGTTTTTGCTGAACTTGCAGATAAAGAAAATTCAGCAATTGAAGAATTATCTGATAAAACAGCTATTCCGGAAAATCTTGAAAGAAAAACGGAATTTTTAACGCATGAGGTATTTAACCTTTACCATTCAGAAACTGAATTGATGCGTTATATCAAAAAGCTGGAGCGTAAAGACCTTTCCCTGAATCATTCCATGATCTCTTTGGGTTCCTGCACCATGAAACTGAACGCAGCTTCAGAAATGCTTCCTTTGAGTAATCCTCAATGGGGAAATCTACACCCTTTCGTACCGGTAGATCAGGCGGAAGGCTACCAAATGGTATTAAAAGAATTAGAAGATCAGTTAACCGAAATTACTGGTTTTTCTGCTACTTCTCTACAACCAAATTCCGGTGCTCAGGGTGAGTATGCAGGATTGATGGTAATAAGAGCTTATCATGAAGCTAATGGGGAAGCTCATAGAAATGTATGCTTAATCCCTTCTTCTGCTCACGGAACCAATCCTGCTTCTGCTGTAATGGCAGGTATGAAGGTGGTAGTAACCAAAGCTTCAGAAAACGGGAATATAGACGTAGATGACCTTAGAGAAAAAGCTTTAAAGCATAAGGATAATCTGGCCGCATTAATGGTCACTTATCCATCTACACATGGAGTTTTTGAGTCTGCCATTCGTGAAATTACCAATATTATTCATGAAAACGGCGGGCAGGTTTATATGGATGGTGCTAATATGAATGCACAGGTTGGTTTGACCAATCCAGGGAGAATTGGTGCTGATGTTTGTCACCTCAACCTACATAAGACGTTCGCTATTCCGCACGGAGGCGGTGGTCCCGGAGTTGGACCTATTTGTGTTGCTGAACAATTAAAGCCTTTTTTACCAGGAAACCCTGTGATTAAAACAGGTGGAGAAAAAGCTATTGGAGCAATTTCATCTGCACCATGGGGATCTTCTTTGGTTTGCCTTATTTCTTATGGCTATATAAAAATGCTGGGCACCGGAGGACTTCAAAAAGCTACTGAATATGCTATTTTAAATGCGAATTATATTAAAGCCAGGCTAAACGGACATTATAAAACCCTTTATTCCGGAGAAAGAGGAAGAGCAGCCCATGAAATGATCATTGATTGCCGACCTTTTAAAGACAAAGGCATCGAGGTTGTTGATATTGCCAAGAGATTGATAGATTATGGTTTCCATGCTCCTACGGTTTCTTTTCCTGTAGCCGGAACTATGATGATTGAACCTACGGAAAGTGAAAGCAAGCCTGAACTTGATCGTTTTTGCGATGCTTTAATATCCATTAGAGAAGAGATAGATGAACTATCAGCTGAGGATCCAAATAACGTATTAAAGAATGCTCCGCATACCATACATATGTTAACTTCAGATGAATGGAAGCTTCCTTACTCGAGAGAGAAAGCGGCATATCCATTATCCCATCTTCATGACAATAAATTCTGGCCAAGCGTTAGAAGAGTTGACGAAGCTTACGGAGACAGAAACCTTATGTGTACATGTCCTCCAACAGAAGAATATGCTGAAGCTTAAACAAATTTGAAATAATTTGGAAAGGAACCTGTCAGACGGCAGGTTTTTTTTCGACCAAAAATTTATCTATTTTAAACCGGTTTTAAGATATTTATTTAAATTGTAAATCTAACAAGAAGAAAGTCAGATGAACTGCAAAATCACTGGAACAGGGAGCTATATACCAAATGTCGTAACTAAGAATGCTGACTTTGATAAACATGAATTTTATAATCTCGACGGTTCCACTTTTCCTCATGATAACGAGACTACCATCAGGAAATTCAAGGCTATCACGGGAATTGAGGAGAGACGCTATTTAGATGAAAACCTCAACACTTCAGACATAGCCGTAATAGCAAGTCAGAAAGCAATTGAAAGTTCAGGCATAGATCCTGAAACTCTTGATTATATTATAGTTGCGCACAATTATGGTGATGTAAAATCGAATTCCATTCAAAGTGATACGGTACCAAGTCTGGCAACTCGGGTGAAGTCACATTTAAGAATAAAAAACCCGAAGTGTGTTGGTTATGATCTGCTATTTGGGTGCCCGGGTTGGATAGAGGGAATGATACAGGCACAAGCATTTATCAAAGCCGGGATTGCGAAAAAATGTCTTATTATAGGTGCTGAAGCCCTTTCCCGTGTGGTAGACAAACATGATCGTGACTCTATGATATTTTCAGATGGTGCCGGCGCTGTTATTCTGGAAGCTTCGGAAGGTGATTCTGGAATTTTGTCACATGAATCTGGCACCTATTCTTTTCAGGAATCAGAATATATTTACTTTGGAAAATCCAATCATTCCACAGCACCAGAAGATGTGAAGTATATCAAGATGCATGGTAGAAAGATCTACGAATTTGCATTGGTAAATGTTCCGCAGGCGATGAAAGAATGTCTGGAAAATAGCGGAAAGACGATTAAAGATCTTAAAAAGGTCTTTATTCATCAGGCGAATGAAAAGATGGATTATGCCATTATTCAGCGATTCTACAAGCTGCATGGTATGACGCCACCAGAAGATGTGATGCCCATGACCATTCACGAATTAGGAAATAGCAGTGTTGCAACTGTGCCTACCCTGTTTGATCTTGTTCAAAGAGGAAAAATACAAAACCAAAATCTGGAAAAAGGTGATGTGGTCATGTTTGCTAGCGTTGGTGCAGGTATGAATATTAATGCGATTACTTACCAGATATAATGTACGAGAATAATTTTCCTGAAAAGCGCTATAAAAAAACCTTAGAATTTTTAAAAGAAATAGTTCCTCCTCCGGCAAAAATTCTGGATCTCGGTGTTGAAAATCCGTTTTCTGAAATCATGACCCAAAATGGTTACGATGTTACTAATACTTCTGGAGAAGACCTTGACGATAATTTTGAGGCAGTTAAAACTACAGAGTATGACTTGATTACGGCCTTTGAAATTTTTGAACATCTGGTTGCCCCATATAATATTCTGAAGGAAATAAAAGCTAAGAAAATTATTGCCAGCGTTCCTCTTAGATTATGGTTTTCTTCTGCCTATCAAAGTAAAACTGATAAATGGGACCGACATTATCATGAATTTGAAGACTGGCAGTTTGATTGGCTTTTTGAAAAAAGTGGCTGGAAGATAGAACAAAGATCGAAGTGGACAAATCCAGTAAATAAAATTGGCATCCGTCCAATTCTTAGAAAATTCACACCCAGATACTATATAATATACGCCAAAAGAATCAACGAATAAGGGAGATGTGCGTTACTTCAGGATGAAAATCAGATTCATTCGGAAAATCCAGTTTAATCCAATAATCATCTGAAGGCATTGCTTTACCGTTAAAATTACCATCCCACTTTTCATCAGGTCCCCTTAGTATCGTTAAGAGTTTTCCATATCTATCGAAAATATAGCAATTAAATTGTTTATTACAATCTGGGCTTGTAATTTGAACCTGCCATCGATCATTTATACCATCAGAATTTGGGCTAAAAAATTTAGGGTAACTGTAGCAAATTTTCTCTTCACCACTACCACCACTGCATTTCAATCTGAAATTTTCAATTAAAACTTCACATGAATTTACCAACAACTTAATTCTCTCATAATCGCCTTCCGAGAGACCTTCCAAAGTTATTACTCCATTAATATCTGAATTAAGCCTTATGTCCTTATTACTTTCATTTACGGAGTAAAATAGTTGTACTTCGCTATTCGGAATAAAACCAGTGATTTTAACAATACCATCATTATCTAAACTACAACTTGGCTCTTGCACTATTTCTAATAAATAATTCCCACCATCAGCACTTAAGTTAAAATCCTCGTTGAAGTAATAATTGCAATTAGGCGTTTCTATATTGAAATTTGAATATTGAGCTCCTTTAAGGTTTTCAATGGTTAAAATTCCTTCACTATCTGAGGTTATTTCTAATTCAATAGTTTCTTCGGCATTTACCACAAAAGATATCACGTAATTTTTAAGTCCCTCAAGATTACTTATTTCAATCTCCCCATCAGTGGCACCACACTCACTTACTTGTTGGGAACTAAAGAAAGGTTCGATTCCATCTAAAGGATTTACTTCCAATTCTACAGGAAAACTGTTAGTACAATAATCATAAATAATTTGAAAGTTTGAGTATTCCCCTGTCTCAACATTAGCAATTTTCATTTCACCGATAGAACTACTAGTGAATTGGATAATATCAACAGGAATGCCATTATAATCATAGCGTATAGAAAAGGTTTCATTAATAGGAAGATTACTAATATTAATAATATTTCCTTCTAAACTATCGCAATCTGAAGAAACTACTGAAAAATTCGGGTCTAATATATCCTCTTCGGAGATTTCGTATTCTTCTGAAAATTCAAAAACACACCCTTCTTTTCTTACTTTAATATTATTGTAAGTGCCATCTTCCAAATTCTGTAGCGTAAATTCACCATTTTCATTACTTGAAAATTCGAGTTCAGTAAAGCTATTATCATGTTCAAAGTTCAACAAATAAGATTCATTTAACTCCAAGCCTGAAAGGATAAAACCTATATTCTTATCGGAACATTGTGAATTAACAGGATTGATAGCCAGTCCCTCCATCTGATCATCAAAATTCAAAATCCACACAGCTCCTTCACTATCCTTTGATGCCCCTACGACAATCTTTAAAGGATCTTGATTTTTTAAATAGCTTAAGGAAATACCAAAAAGATCCCCTGAATTTAATTCCCCTTCAAAGCCTCCAACTTGAAAAGAATAAGGAAAACTCTCATTTACAGTTCCATCGTTATTTAATTCAATTAAATAAAACGCTCCCGTTGTTGCATTTGTTTCTGGATTTATACAGCGGGCACAACCTACCAAAATTTCAATTAAACCATCAGAATCTATATCTGAATACCCATCTATAGATTTCCCAAAAATGGCATTATTATTTAGGTCAAAGCTACCTCCTCCTTCTGTAGAAGAAATTTTCTTGTGCTTTTTCACCCTCCCGTTGGCATCTAAGAACAGAATATAAACCGAACCAAAGTCTGTTCCTCCATCATCATCCCGGTAAGATCCTACTGCAATCTCCTTTATACCGTCATTGTCTAAATCTTTCAAGATAGCAATGGCTCCACCAAAGAAATCTTCAAAATCTAGATCAACATTAAAATCACCTTCGGTTTCACTAATCTTGGAATAACTGTTTACTGTAAAATCAGAATTCAGAAAAAGAACCCATATGGCACCGGCACCGGGATTACCATCATAGTCTCTTCTGGCACTAACAATAATATCCTCAACCCCATCATTATTTAAATCTCCAATATTTCCTATATCAGTCCCAAAAACTACATCACCATTAAACTGTCCGGAAAAGTTACCTTCAAAGTCGCTTATTTTTGAGTGGGCTCTTACAGTGCCATTTGTATTTAGGCTTAGAATCCAAACAGCTCCATGCCAGTAACCACCGTCCCCATCATATTCTGCCCCGACTGCTACCTCTACAAAACCGTCATTATTCATATCTCCTAAGTAAGAAACCGAAGCACCAAAAACATCATTATCATCCAGATCTCCTCTAAAACCTCCAGTTGTTGAACTGATCTTTTGAGATTTCAAAACTGTATCATCGGCCTTTAGAAATAACACATATACAGCCCCCCTGTTAGTTCCACCATCATCATCTGTAAATGCTCCAACGATAATATCATTAATACCGTCATTATTTAAATCTCCAATATTATCTACTGAATAACCGAACTGATCCCCAGAGTCTAATTGCTGATCAAAATTACCGTGTTGCTCACTAATTTTAGTATAACATCCTATTTCATAGTTTTGAGAAAAACTATAAAAGGTTTTAAAACAAAGAATGAACAAAAGGAAGGATTTTATTCTAAATTTACTCATTTAAAATGATCACTTAATGTTGATTTCTATAATTATTCCTGCTTATAACGAAGAGAAATTTATCTCCTATTGTTTGGACTCCATGATTAATCAAACAAGAAAACCGAATGAATTGATAATCATCGATGATAATTCTACGGACTTCACGTATGAGACAGCTCTAAAATATTCAAATAAATATGAATGGATAAAAGTATTCAAAAGTGATTCTGGTAAATCTGAGCATGCTCCAGGAGCAAAAGTAGTGAATACATTTTATTTTGGATTATCAAAAATCAAGAACGATTACGATTTAATTGGCAAATTTGATGCTGATATTATATTACCTAAAAATTATTTTGAAGAAATAGAACGTGAATTTCAACAAAATGAAAAAGTCGGAATGTGCTCCGGATTAATATTTATTAAGGACTCTAACAACCATTGGGTTCATGAAAATATTTCTGACAAATCCCATATTAGGGGCCCAATAAAGCTATACTCCAAGAAATGCTTTAAATGGATTGATGGTCTGAGAACATCCATAGGTTGGGACTCTGTTGATGTTTTACTTGCCAACTTTTATGGATTCGAAACTAAAACTGTTAAAACCCTACACGTAAAACATCTCCGCCCCACATGGAACTCCTATAAGAAAAAAACTAAATTCCTTCAGGGAGAGGCTCTCTACAGAATGCGATACGGATATCTTCTATCATTTTTAACGGCTCTGAAAATGAGCATAAAACAAAAAGATTTAAAACTTTTATATAGCTACGCTAAAGGATATACAAAAGCTTCTAAAAAAAATTTGCCATTTATAGTTTCTAAAGAAGAAGGTGATTTTATTCGTAAGTATCGCTGGAAGAATATTAAGAAAAAATTCTTTTAATCTTGCAGCACCTCAACCAAAGGTCGACCTGTTGAGGCATCTGGAAAAGAAATTCCCAGTAAAGCTGAAATTGTTGGAGCAATATCTGGAATTACAGAATATTCCAAACTATTTCCCTGCTTGATCCCTTTTCCGAAGAAAATCAATGGAACATGGGTATCATAAATAAAGCCTGAACCGTGGGTGGTTCCTTTTTCAGGATAAATAATATAGGCAGGATCCAGCACAAAAACCACATCCCCACTACGCTCCTGATTAAATCCATTTTGAACAAGGGAACTAAGACCTCTAGTGAAATTTCCAGACTGCAGCTGCTCTCTTGTGTAAACCCTTGAAATACTTTGTTGCTGTAATAAATAATGCGCAAGCTTTTGCTCTACCTCGCGAGCATCCAGATCTTCATCACCCATCACTTTATAATCAAGAAAAATCTGACTATTTGAAATATTCTGAATAAGACTATCCACTTCAAATTCATCTTCTAGAAAGTCCTCGACCTTTTTCTTCATTGCCACATCATCAAAATAACCTGAAGGAATTTTTCTACTGGCCAGATAAGCAGGTACATCCACTCCCCCGTGATCTGCGGTCAAGAAGACAGTATACTCACCTTTCCCCACAGTTTTATCGAGATATTTCAGGAAATCTGCAAGTGCCAGGTCCAGTCTCATATATGTATCCTGAATTTCCTTTGAATTCACTCCAAAATTATGTCCCACATAATCTGTACTTGAAAAACTAACAGTCAATACATCTGTAATATCGTCCTGCCCAAGAGCTTCACCTTTAATTGCGGCTTTTGCAAAATCTGCGGTAAGATCATTTCCGAAAGGAGTAGCTTTGATAAGGTCAAATTGTCCATTCTCAGCTGCTAAAGCTTTAAGATCGTATGGGAATGTTGCCGCTTCTTTCCCATCAAAACCAAATTCAAAGTTATTCTCATCAAGCCCACTCTGCGTATAAGATTTGATGTCTTTTAAAGGTTCCCAAATTTTCAAGTAGGATTCTGCTTTATCAGAATTATTGAATTCCCGTACCCATTTAGGTAACTCATCCACATAATAGCTGCTGGTGATCCATTTTGCTTCATCCTGTCCGTGAAACCAGTATGCGGCGTTTGCTGTGTGCCCCGCCGGAAGAATTGCTCCACGATCTTTCAGGGCGATTCCAATGGTTTTTCCTTTCATCTGGGTATACAACCTGTTTTCATCTGCAAAACTGGTAGTTTTCATTCTGTGAGGAGACATCTTACCCGCTCCGCTTTCTGTTCCTATAGGTTCCACCGTAGCATCTCCTGCACAATAAACCGATTCATTTATAAATTTATCAAACCAACCGTTTCCTATAATTCCGTGATATTCTGGTGTAGTTCCGGTAAATACAGATGCATGTCCCGGGCCTGTATAGGTTGGAACATAATTAAAATGATTATTCTTGAAATTGAACCCGTTATTTACCAATCGCTTAAAACCTTCTTCTCCAAACTGATCCCAAAATCGGGTCAAATAGTCGTATCTCATCTGGTCTACAACAATCCCCACTACCAGTTTTGGCTTTTCATTTACGATCTGTGCTTTTAATGGCGCCAGGCTAAACAGTATTATTAGTCCGATTAAATATCGTTTCATTTTGTCAGTTTTAAGATAAACCGCAAAAATACTAAACTTGAAACGCTAAAGTTTAATTAAGCGTTAAATACTTTCGAATGAAATTTTAGTATTTTAGCTTTTCA
>CAXGBX010000016.1:0-15168 GCA_964008195.1 uncultured Flavobacteriaceae bacterium | reverse complement strand
ATAAATCTGAATATTCTATTAAGGGATATGCCAATTTATAAAGAATGTTTAAAAGCGGGAGGTGATCTATTTCTTAGCGGTTTTTATAAAGGAGATCTCCCTGCTATTAAAAATGCCTGTGAAAAAACCGGATTGAAGTTTGTAGAAAATTTTGAACGGGATGAATGGGTAGCGGTAAAGTTTTCTAGTTAAGGTTTTTTCCATAATTTGTATATTTGCGCTATAGTGAAAGAGAAATTTTTGATGATGAGTACGAAAGAAGAATTATTAGAAAAGGTTGAGGTAAAGACGAAGGAGAAGAAAGAAAACGAGATCGTTTTGTATAATGATGATTATAATACTTTTGATCATGTAATTGAGACCTTGATTTATGCTTGTGAACATACTCCGGAGCAGGCAGAACAATGTTCTATCCTTGTTCATTACAAAGGGAAGTGTACCGTGAAGACTGGGCCTTATACTGAATTGAAGCCTCGCTGTTCAAAATTGTTGGAAGCCGGCTTAAGTGCAGAAATAATTTAGGTCAAAAAAATCATTTAAACTTTTCAGTTTTTAAAATAAACAATATATTTGCACCCGCTTTATAAGATAGAAAAGCGATACAAAAATGGCCTTGTGGCGCAACTGAATAGCGCACCTGATTACGGCTCAGGAGGTTCCAGGTTTGAATCCTGGCAAGGTCACAAAAGCAAAAAAAATCCACAGTCTTTTACTGTGGATTTTTTTATTGGAGTATCTCAAATTTCTTATGGTACAAATTAAAATATCTTTCAAAAAAAGCGCTCTTCTTAAGCCTTTTTAGATGTCAACTTTAGTGTATCATAGATCATTGCTTATTTTTAAAATATATAGAAACAAGTAGAAGTTCTGCAAAATAAAAAAAGGACGCCATGATTGGCGTCCCTTTTCCGTTAGGCTTTTTTAAAATCCCGAAATAATCTAGTATAGGTATTCTAGTGCAACTCGGTCGTTTGCTCCAAATTCTCCATCTTCATTAGCTCCAAAACAAGCTAGCATGATAGAATTTGAATCGTAACCTGTTGGGGTACCAGGTATATGAACCGCTCCATCTGGATTTGCACTTTCTCCAGACTGTCCACAGCTCTGACGGCTAAACCAGTCTGTGTGTCTAAGACCAACAGAATGACCAATCTCATGGGTCATCACGTGTTCATTAGTGTTAGTGCTATACGCTTCCATTCCTGAAAATATCTGAACGAATTTATATGGATTTCCATTACTTGGGAAACCGGCAACACCACCAGCCTGGCCATTACGATTTTGGTAAACCACAATATCATAAGGAGAATAATTAGTTCCGAAAGTAAGTGTAAATGTGATACCTATATTTAGGGCATTATAGTTATCTATAGACCATTGAAGCGCTGTACGCTGTTTGCTGGTAAGTGCCTGCGATCCTCCGGTATAACCAATTACATTAACCGTCCTTGGAGTACTTACTAAATTGTAAGTTCGGTACTGCTTATCTGTAATAGATTTGGTAGACATTGTATTCATTTGCTCTTCAGTCATTACAATGTCACCCTCAATAAGGTAATTTTCAGTAAAGCTACCATCTGGTAAAAGCATGCTATTTTTTTCTACATGTTTTGAGTTAAAATTAAGATCGGATACTTTTTTCCTGATTTGATCACTAATATCATTAGTTTCCTGTACCGCGATGGTTTCCGTTTGTTCAGAAACTTGCTCTTTCTGGCAGGAAGTGAAGCTTAGGGATGCAGCAATTACTGAAAGAAACAATAATTTTTTAGTCATAATAAAATTGTTTTTGGGTTATTAATACTGCCAAAACTATATAGACATTCTCTATTCTGCTCGATTTTTACCTTACAATATGTAAGTATAAAATCGCAATCAACTGCTAAAATTTATTTATTATTCCATCAAAAATTATCTGATGTATGACTGAGAAATCTCGGTTAAGTATAAATTTTAACATATCTGGAGGCGTTTAGCTTACTTTTTGTAAGCATTTTGAATAGTCTAGTAATTACATAGGTTATAGTTTTGAGAAACTTGGAAAATATGAACATTTTTTGCAATTACTATCTGTTTGAAATAAAGTGTATTAAACGATAGTTTTACTTTCCCGAGTTGGATAGATTTTGAATTTAATTTGAATTATTTAATACCTTAATTATGATAACCAAAACAAAAATTTTATTTGCTATAGTTTTATGTAGCGCTGCGTTTATCTCCTGTGAACCTGAAGCTTTACCTGAACAGGATGTAATTACCCAGATCAATCCAGATGAAATAGATCCGGTAGGTACAGGGAATGAGCAAAATGACGAGGAGCATAGAGGAGAGGATTAGTATTGTTATAAATACAATTTATGAACCCTGGTTTTCCAGGGTTTTTTATTTTAGTCTTTTGAACCATAAATTTGCCCTATCAGATTTAGACTTTTAATATTGCTAATTTCAATTTCTATTTTTTCCTGTGTTCAGGAAAGAGAAATGGATGTCTCTACGTCTGAAAATTTAGATGCAGCCAAATCTTACATAATTCAGAATAGTTTAAATTCTGCGCCATTAGATAGTCTATTAAACACTATAAAGCTAGATAGTGCCCGTTTGAACTTATTACAGGACTTATCCCTGCATTATTTACTGGAGAACGATTCCAGTAAATTCAGATACTATAATAAACGTACGACTTTATTGTCAAGAGAATTTCAATCGGAGAAAATAGAAGCCGGGTCTTATTGGGATCTGGGTTTTTTCTTTACTCAAAGAAACATCTTGGATAGTGCTTATCTCAATTATTATAAGGCTTCTAAATTATATAGAGATGCCGGAGAAAATAGTTTAGCAGGTAAAATGCTGTTGAATATGGCTATTTCTCAAGAGAAAGTAAAGGACTATTTAGGTAGTGAGATTACCACGATTGAATCCTTGAAGATATTACCTGCAGAAAATAAAAAACAAATTTATCGCGCTTATAACAATCTTGCTGTAGTTGCTAATGGTCTTGAAAATTATAATCAGGCATTAAAATATCATGAAAGAGCATTAGAGATTGCGAAATCAATAAATGAAAATCATCTCATAGCTCAATCATTAAATAATAAAGGATTTGTATTTCAAAATATGGGTCTATATAATGAGGCGCTGATGGAGTTCAATAAAGCAATTATTATTGAAGATTTGGAGAAATTGGATATTCAGCTCTATGCTATTGTTCTACAAAACATTTCATTTACAGAATTAAAATTAGGTGTCCATGATAATTTTTTAGCTACATCTAATTATGTTTTGAGCCTTCGAGATAGCCTTGAGCACACCACAGGAATTATCGCCAGCAAAATTAATAGAGCTCAATATTTTAGAGAAATTAGTGATACAACAGAGTCAGTTAAACTTTTCAAGGAAGCTAAGTATTTAGCCGAATCCATAAATAGTGCTAAATATGAATTGGAATCTTTAAAAGAATTAGCTGAAATTGATAAAAAGAATTCAGCAGGTTATCTTCAAGAATTTATCCGGATTAACGATAGTCTGCTCAAAGAAGAACGGGCTATTAGAAATAAGTTTGCCCGTATACGCTTTGAAACCGATCAATATATTGAAGAAACCGAATTATTGAGTCAGCAAAAATTCTGGATTTCAATTATTGCAATTATGATCACCTGTGGCTTAATTCTTCTGTACTATTACCGGGAGCAATACAATAAATTTAAAGAATTGCGACTCCAAAGAGAACAACAGGAATCCAATGAAAAGATTTATAATTTATTATTGAATCAACAAATTAAACTCGAGGAGGGAAGGCAGCAGGAGCGAAAACGTATTTCGGGAGATCTGCACGACGGTATTCTAGGGAGGTTGTTCGGGACCCGAATGGGGCTTGGATTTTTAAATCCTGATGCTAAATCAATCAAATTAGATACCTATCTACTGGAATTGCAGAATATCGAGAAAGAAATCCGTAATATTAGTCATAACCTTTCCACAGATATTTCTGATTCTTCTGAGAGTTTCCAAAATTTGATAGATCAGCTTATTAAGGAAAAGAACAAGATTTCAGATATTGTTTTCCATTATCATTTTGAGGAAAGCTTTGATTTTGATCATATTTCCAATGATATCAAAATAAATCTGTATAGATTGGTTCAGGAGTGTATACAAAATGCTCTTAAGCATTCAGGAGCATCAAAAGTTTATATTAAATTTCATTCAGATCAAAATCAACTTTTTTTAACGGTTGAGGATAACGGAAATGGATTCGATGTGAAAAAAAAGAAAAAAGGAATTGGATTGAGTAGCATGAAATATCGGGTGGATAAATTAGGAGGAGAAATGATTATAAAATCATCTGAACTTGGTTCAAGCTTTAATTTTAAAATCCCAATTTTAGAAGATGAAAGAATTTAGAGTACTTATAATAGATGACCATCCTTTAATTGCGAATGCTTATCACCAGGCTTTGGATGAAGTATTTAAGGATGTTGATGCAGAATTGAATCTCTCATTTGCAACCACCATAGATGAGGCTCAGAAGCTCATCGAAAATGTTTCTGAATTTGAAAAAATTGACATTATATTTCTGGATATCAGGCTTCCAAAAGGAGAAAATCAAGAAATAATATCAGGGGAAGATCTGGGTATTTTAATAAGAGAGAAATTTCCTGAAAAGAAACTTGTGGTGGCTACAACATTTAATGACAATTACCGTATTCACAGCATCCTTAAAAACATAGATCCTGATGGGTTTTTGGTGAAAAATGATCTTACTCCGGCCGAGCTGGTAAGTGCAATAAAAGTATTACTGGCAGAACCTCCATTTTACAGTAAAACTGTGCTAAAAATGCTTCGGAAACAAATTAGTGATGAGGCTTTGTTAGATCATACAGATCGAAGATTGTTATATGAAATTTCTATAGGTACGAAAATGAAAGAACTACCAAATATTTTACCACTTTCCAAGGCGGGAATAGAGCGTAGAAAACGGAATTTGAGAATGATATTTGAAATAGAAAATGGTTCGGACAGGGATTTGGTATATCAGGCAAAAGAGAGGGGGTTTATTTAATCAAATAAACCTTCCCGATTTTTCTCAATAATGCTGGATTACTTAAAAGTTTTTTTCCCTGAACCCCTAATTTTAGATCTTTTTGTATGTGTTTTCAAAGAGTCGGGAATATTACATTCCTGCAATCCAAGACTGAGCATATGGTCTATGGTATTCTGTTTTACACAATTCTCCATTTCTCCCAACTTTATCCGATAACAGGATTTTCTGATATACATTTTATCCTGATCAAATAATTTTGAGGTGATATCAAGATCTATCAATTTTCCATTAATTCTGCTGGCGCAATAATAATTGAATTTGATGTCCTTCTTCTGTTTGAGGGGTAAATTGCTTACCACGGGAATTTCCAGATCTTCTCCTAGTTTAGCGTACTTCATTTTTGGTCGATTATATAATCCTAATATAAATAAAAACTAATTTCTGGATTAACGCTTTTCATTTTTTAATGAATGGAAATGTTTGAAAATCAATACGTTTAGGTTCATCTCAGAAGAGAGGGAAAAGAAAGCTATAGTAATTATCAATTTAATATCTTTAAAATAAAAATGAGCTTTGACAAATTATTCCGGTTCCTGCGAAAACTCAGTAAGAATAACCATAAAGAGTGGATGGATGAGCATAGAAAGGAATATCTGGAGGTGAGGGATTTTTATATTGACTGGTTGAACGAAATGGATATAAAGCTGGCAAGAATTGATCCTGATTATGTACCTACTAACGGAAAGCGGGCTATAAATAGAATTAATAATAATCTTCTTTTTCATCCTAATAAATCGGTTTATAAAGATCATTTTGGAGCAGGCCTGGATAAAGAAAAGGGAAAGGGTGATTTTTATATACATATAGGTATAAATGAAAGTTTTGTCGCCGGTGGAATATATAAGCCGAAAAAGGAAAAGCTTGACAGTATCAGGGCGGCTATAGACTTTAATGGCGATAAGTTGAAAAAAATTCTGAATGAAAAGTCCTTTCAAAAAACCTTCGGCGGACTTATGGAAGCAGAGAAACTCAAGACTTCACCTAAAGCTTATTCACAAGATCATAAGCATATTGAGCTTTTAAGATACAAGAGTTTTGCTGTAATGCATTCTCTTACCCAGGAGGAAATTAAAGATGATGATTTTCAGGAGAGGCTTGTTGAAATCTATAAGGAAATGCTACCTTTCAGAAATTACCTTAATAACGCCATTACGGTTTAAGCAAAAAAGATGGATCTAAAATCTTATATTCGGGAAGTTGCAGATTTTCCTAAAAAGGGGATCAGTTATAAGGATATCACTCCGCTATTACTGGATCATGCTGCTATGCATATGGCGGTGAAATTATTTATAGACAAGTTGCCTCACAAGAATATTGATAAGGTGGTAGGAATTGAGTCTCGTGGATTTTTCTTTGCAACCTTACTCGCAGAGCAATTAAAAGCAGGGTTTATACCCGTTCGTAAGCCTGGAAAACTGCCTTATAGCGTACATCGTGAAGTTTATGATCTGGAGTATGGCAAGGATTCCCTGGAGATACATGAAGACGCCATATCTAAAGGAGAAAAAATTCTATTACATGATGATGTACTTGCCACGGGGGGTACGGCTTCAGCAACCTGTAAATTAATTGAAAAGTGCGGAGGTGAAATTGTACACTGTAATTTTCTTGTAGAATTGGAATATTTAAAGGGAGTGGAAAAACTTAAAAAATATGATGTGACTTCATTGATTAAGTACCCTTAATCAAGAGAGTTCTTAGTGACCCATAATTTCCAGCCGATGATTGCCATTTGCAATTTGGTCGCTTTTCTAAGATCGAGTTCTTTTTCTGTATAGCTGGGAAGCACTTTTTTATTGAGCTTCGAAAGCGCTTTGAAAATTTGTTTTTTCATAAAGAAGAATTTCAACTAAAATTAGTAAAATTAAATTAGGTCTGAAATCCTTCTTTTTTAATAGTTAATTACTGATTTTTCGATGTTCGGCTAGTGATAGTAATTTCTCCTTCATCTGAAAGGCCAATCATGATGCTTTTTAACCCAGCAATACTTATCAGGCTTGTGGAAGCATTTTGATTGTCTTTGCTGGCATTCACCACAATTTTAGTGATAACATTCTCTTCATTTCTTACTATATCAGAAAATTCTACTTCTATATTAAGATCATTTTCGATTTTCCGTGCAATATTTTTGAGCTCAGAATTAGAGGTGGTTCCGGAAAAGGCAACAAATCTTGGTTTAGCTGGAGCTGGTTCTTCATTCCCTTTGTATGCTTTGGTGAAGATTTGTATTGCACCATTCCGAGCTTTATCTCCATATTTATCAATTGCTTGTGCACCTTTTAATACCATGATAGAACTTATATCGGAAGCATTAATAGTGTCAATATCAAAATCTTCATCCATGGTAATACCATTAACGATATAAATAGGATCGTCGGTTTGACCGGTAAAAGTTGTTTTTTTGTCACTTTTTTTTGCTGATGTAGGTAATACCACTATCTGAGTACCCATGATGTTAGTTTCTTTAGATCCTGAACCATACATCAATTCATAATCACTTACTTTAGTTGTTGGTTTATGAGATTGATATCCGATGTAATGTGTTTGAGATAAGGTTTGCTTTATTTCTTCAGGCTCCTCGATATAATATCCAGTACCCGTTACTTCTACAGATACTGGATTTTTACTTTGGGATTTCTGGTAAGTGGCGGAAGTCTTTTTATCAGATTTGTTATTAAGAGTAATCAAAACGGGTTTTTCATAATCTGGATTAATTTCCAGAAAATTTTGAATCAAACTTTTATTGTCAGAATCGATTCTTTTTAATTCTTCGGAAAAATTCTCTATAATTTTTCCATTTTTAATTATAATAACGCCGTCTTTGGCTTTTTGCCCATAGGTATCTATCGCCAGCTCTGGTGCCAATGCTTCCAATGTTCCTTCAAAACCAATATGCTTATTTTGTAGAGATGCAGTAGAATATTCTTTTCCGTTTATAATATACAGAGGTGAAGTCCCAATCTGGCTGATGATATTGCCATTTTCATTCATCATCGTTCGGGTGTGGAATGCATTAGCTTCCCTGAATCCGGTACCATTTTTACTATTTTGAAAAATCACGAAAGATTCGATACCGGCAGGATCATTTTTTGTTAATTCACCTTTGTTTCCTATCTCCTTGTCTTGAAATCGGACAGTTATGTTGGTTAATTCCCCATCACTAGATCGCTCAATATCTTCAAATTTTAGAATTACATTTTGCTTTTTGAAAACCTTTGAATAGCGTTCTAAAGATTTTTCCGAAGTATTGCTGCTTATAGTAACCGAAATTTCAGTTTTAACATCGTTAGTAGAGCCAGAACCTTCGATACTTTCAGTATTCTTTATCTGAGCTTCTGTAGTTACGTTAAAAAGTAACATAAAAGCCAGTAAAAGAGGCATGAGAAGACCCAGTTTCCACGCGGGATTGTGAGTAGATGATTTTTTGTTTAACATAAGAATTCGTTTTTTGATAAATGATTGATAAAAATGATTGGTAAGCGCCGGTTTTAAATCTGCTATGGAAACTTTTACCAGTACATGCTGATATTCTTTTATTTCCGCTTTCTTATTTACCGTTTCGCGATCTGCGATATATTCCAGGTTTTGTTCTACTGATTTTTTATAGAGCCAGGCAAAAGGATTGAACCATAAAATACAACTAGCAAGGTTCACTAAAAGGATATCTACAGAATGGAATTGTTTTGCGTGTACTTTTTCATGTTCCAGAATAAGTTCTAAATCTTTGTCGGAATGTTTATCAGGATTAAAGATGATATAATTGAAAAATGAGAAAGGCAGCTGATTTTTGCTAGTTTTCAGGTATTTCTGTCCGGATATTTTCTGAAACTTATGCTTCACTATAACTCTCAGTACAGCACTAAGCTGAAGGCATAATCTAACTATAAACAGGCAAGTAATAATTAAATAGATCATCCCTGCAATCTGCCACCAGTCAATTGGGACCTCTGTTTGAACCGGAGATACTGTTGAGCCTGAAATAAAATCAAAGTTTTGTGTACTTGCTTGTATATATACCTTTCGTGTGAAATAAATACCGGGCAATATTCCGGAAGTAATTAATCCGAGAAGCAAGTATTTTCTGTTTAGTTCAAAAGTGGTCTCCCTTTTCAGAAGAAACAAATAGCTCAGATAAAAAATTCCCAGAAGGGCAGAGGCTTTGAGGAGATATATTAAAAGGCTTTCCATTATTTCTTTTCATTTTCGATAATATCCAGAATTTCACGCAATTCTTCCACACTAATTTTTTCTTCTTTAGCAAAATAGGAAACCACATTTTTAAACGAATTGTCAAAAAAACGTTTAGTGGCCATATTCATGAATTGCTTTCTGTACTTTTCTTTTGAAACCACCGGGAAATACTGGTGGGTTTTCCCATAAGCTTTATGCGAAACATAGCCTTTTTCTTCCAGATTTCTGATAATAGTAGAAACCGTATTGTAATGCAATTTCTGGTCTTTTATTTCTGGTAAGACTTCTTTTACGAAAGCTTTTTCGAGATCCCAAAGCACTTGCATGATCTCTTCTTCTTTATTTGTTAATTTTTCCATGGAAAATAGACGCTTAATTATTCAGTTATTCAAATGTAACGAAAAAAATAGTTTATAAACTATAGAAGTAGTTGTTTTTTAAACAATTTAATTCTAGTGCATTTCTCCTATCTTCGCAAAAATTTGATTCATGAGCATTGTATTTCTACTTATAGGCTTTGTTTTGTTGGTAATAGGAGGGGAGTTTCTGGTAAGGGCCTCGGTAGCACTATCTTTAAAACTGAACATTTCAAGAATGGTCATAGGGCTTACCGTAGTTTCTTTTGCTACTTCAGCTCCAGAGTTGTTAGTTAGTTTACAGGCTGCAGTAGATGGTTTTTCTGATATATCCTTAGGAAATGTTATAGGCTCTAATATTGCAAATATTGGTTTGGTATTGGGTTTAACAGCGATGATATCTCCATTAACTGTAGATCGTGATTTTTACAGGCTCAACTGGCCGGTAATGATGCTGTTTTCCATAATACTATACTTTTTTCTGTTGAGTAATAATGAATTATCAAGATTAGAAGGTGTCGGATTATTAATAGGGCTCGTTGCTTATCTTTTTATTTTGATTAAGCGTTCCAGAAGAAAAGATAAGGTGGTTGCAGAAGAAGTAGACGAATCTTTACGTTCGGTGAGAGGTTTTAAAATGACAATCTGGCTCCTGATAGGAATATTTGCTCTTTGGGGTGGTTCAGAATTATTGGTGAAAGGTGCTGTAGACCTTGCAACTCAATTAGGAATTAGTGAACGTGTAGTTTCAGTTACTGTAATCGCCGTTGGTACCAGTGTTCCTGAACTCGCTGCTTCTTTAATTGCTGCCATGAAAAAGGAGAAAGCAATTTCATTAGGGAACTTAATAGGTTCCAACATTTTTAATATAGCTTCTGTACTGGGAATAACTGCAATTATAAAGCCCATTGTAATCCAGTCTTCTGCGATTCTAACTAACGATATGTTTTGGATGTTAGGAATTGCTTTTGTTTTATTACCATTACTTTTAATTCCGAAGATGTCTGAAATGGGACGGAAGGAAGGTTTTGCTTTAATTGTGGCTTATTCTGTTTTTATAATACTTACCATAATATAATCAATTAGAGGTCAGTAGTTAAATGCGTATTATTACAATTTTTTAAATAATTGAAAATCAATACGTTAAAAGTAATTCTGATGTCAGTTCGAGCGCAGTCGAGAACTTTTGGTTACTAAATAATTGTCTTTGAATTCGCTTAGCTTGACATGGCTATTTTTAATTAAGACTTAAATAAGCAAATATCTGCTGTTCTCTATTCTTTTGTTTCCGAAGAGATTCTATTTCTTAGCTTTTGACTCTTTCCAGTAAAATATGACCGCTAAGGATTTTCTCGGTTGAAATATTGATAAATTATCACACATTATTTATTGGTCTTTTAAGATAGTATTAAAAAATAGGGGGTGATTTTATTAAATTATCATAAATTAATTTTTATACCCCTATCATTTAATGGTTAAAAATTAATTTGTGTACATTTGTGGCTTAAATTTTAGAAATTAAATTTTATAGAATATATGTCAACGCTACGATTTCAAGCTCTAAAGGAAGCTCTAAACCGAAAACCAGTTAAGATTACTGAACCAGGAAGAAGATCAGATATCTTTTCAAGTAATGTATTCAATGTCAATGTAATGAGGCAGTTCTTGACGAAAGAAGCTTTTGAAAATGTGACAGAGGCCATGCGTACCGGTAAGAAAATAGACCGAAACGTAGCCGATCATATTTCCACAGGTATGAAAGAATGGGCTATCTCTAAAGGAGTTACTCATTATACACACTGGTTTCAACCATTAACCGGAACTACTGCAGAAAAACATGATTCATTTTTTGAACCATTAAATGATGGTCTTGCCATCGAAAAATTTGGCGGGAGCCAATTAGTACAACAAGAACCGGATGCTTCCAGTTTTCCTAGTGGAGGAATTAGAAACACGTTTGAAGCCCGGGGTTATACCGCATGGGATCCAACTTCACCAGCGTTTATCTGGGGAACAACCTTATGTATTCCAACCATATTTGTATCGTATACAGGAGAAGCACTTGATAATAAGACTCCATTATTGAGAGCGCTACAGGCAATGGATAGTGCAGCTACAAACGTTGTGAAATATTTTGATAAAAATGTAAAGAAAGTAAATGCAACCCTTGGATGGGAACAGGAGTACTTTCTAATTGATTCAGCTTTAGTAGCTTCAAGGCCAGATATTAGCCTTACCGGAAGAACCTTATTAGGACATTCCCCCGCGAAAGGTCAGCAATTGGATGATCATTATTTCGGATCCATTCCTTCAAGAGCAATTGCCTTTATGATGGATTTGGAAATTGAATGTATGAAACTGGGTATACCAGTAAAAACCCGTCATAACGAAGTGGCTCCAAATCAGTTTGAGCTGGCGCCTATATTTGAGGAGGCAAACCTGGCGGTAGATCACAATTCATTAATTATGGATGTGATGAGAAAAGTTGGGGAGAGACATAATTTAGCAGTGCTAATGCACGAAAAGCCATTTGCCGGCATAAACGGTAGTGGTAAGCATAATAACTGGTCATTGGCAACAGATACTGGTACCAATTTGCTTTCTCCTGGTTCAACTCCAATGAAGAACCTGCAATTCCTTACATTCTTTATAAATACGATTAAAGCAGTTTATGATAATGAGGAATTATTGAGGGCATGTATCGCTAGTGCATCTAATGATCATCGCCTGGGAGCGAATGAAGCTCCACCGGCAATTATTTCGGTATTCATTGGTTCACAATTGACCAAAGTTTTAGATGAACTTGAAAAAGTAACTGACGGCAAATTATCTCCACAAGAAAAAACAGACCTTAAGTTAAACGTAGTTGGTAAAATTCCGGAAATTCTTCGTGATAATACCGATAGAAACCGTACTTCTTCTTTTGCTTTTACTGGAAATAAATTCGAGTTCCGTGCAGTAGGTTCTCTTGCTAATTGTGCTAATGCAATGACGGTACTTAACAGTATCGTTGCGAAACAGCTTAAAGACTTTAAGGTTGAAGTAGATAAGCTTATCAAGGACAAGAAAATGAAGAAGGATGATGCCATTTTCAATGTTCTTAGAGATTACATCAAAAAATCTAAGAAAATTAGATTTGAAGGTGATGGTTACGGGGAAGCCTGGGAAAAAGAAGCTGAAAAGCGTGGTTTAAGCAATAATAGAACTACTCCGGAAGCTCTTAAAGCTCAAATCAGCAAAAAAACGATCTCTTTATACAAAGATCTTGAAGTAATGAACAAGGTAGAAATTGAAGCTCGTCATGAAATTGAACTTGAGGAGTATGCGATGAGAATCCAGATTGAAGGTCGTATTATCGGAGATATTGCCAGAAATCACGTGATCCCTACAGCAGTTCGCTACCAGAATATCTTAATTGAAAATGTGCGCGGCCTTAAGGAAATTTATACAGATGATTTCACCAGACATGCAAAAGAACAATTAGAGATTATAGAAAGTATCTCTGCTCATATCGCCGGAATCAATTCTAATGTAAATGCAATGATTGAAGCAAGAAAAGTTGCTAATAAGATCGAAGATGATGCAGAGAAGAAAGCATTTGCTTACTGTGATAATGTGAAGCCTTATTTTGAAGAAATAAGATACCACTGTGATAAATTAGAATTATTAGTTGATGACGAACTTTGGCCATTAGCCAAGTATAGAGAATTATTGTTTACTAGATAATCAAACAAATATTAATTAATACTAAAAAAACCTTGCATATTTTGTAAGGTTTTTTATTTTTTTCTTACAAATAATCTTAAAAGTTTAACTTATATCAAATTTATGGGTCTTTAATCTAAAAATTTTGCTAAATGGTAAGATATTAAATACATTCGTTTATGTAATTAGTAATACCCTATTACACAAATAATTACAACCCCAATTAATTTTATGAATACGCATTCTTAGATTAGATCATTTCTGATCTTGGAAGAAAATATCGCCCCATATTTTTGTAATAGTATCCGAATTGTTACATGAGTATGTAGTGCGCTATTAATATTAGGTCATGCCCTGATCTCTTTTAGTAACCTAAATTATTTAACTGTTTAATTTTAATTATTAACCAATACTAAATTAATTTATTATGAAAAAAGTGATTTTATGTGCTGCGGCACTAATGTTTGGAGCTGTAACTTTTGGACAGCAAACAAATCCGTCTGCTACAGCTGCTACAGTTGTTGCAGGCTCACCAGCAAATGCTAATGCGGCTGAAACGGATCAATGGGGAACAGACCAAAGAGTGAAAGTTCATCAGGTTGGAGAGGGTAACTCTGCAAAGGCGACACAGTATGACCAGGTTGGTTTTTACGATAACAATGAAGCTTATATTAGGCAATCGGGTCCAACTGGCTTCTTTGGTAATTATGCTGACGACAATGTCGCAGAATCGAAACAAAGAGGTTATAAGAACGAAACCGCAATCATGCAGAGTGGAGATCGTAACAATGCACTTAGTAAGCAAGGAATTGGTTCATCTGGCGTTGCAGAAAGGAACCGTAGTTTGATCGTGCAGGGAGGAGAAGACTCTGGATTATTTGATCAAAGTGAGGATAACTTCGCAACTGCAATTCAGGTTGGGGATCATAACAGCTCCATTATCAGACAGGATGATGACAATAATGAGGCAGATGTAGATCAAAATGGAGATCATAATAAGGCGGAGGTAAATCAGGATTCTTGGACTCCTTCATCAGAAGCTGATGGGCACTATGCAGATGTAGACCAAGATGGTGATTACAACGAGGCTCTTGTAGAACAAGATGGATATGGTGGAAGCAACGAGGCTTATACAACTCAAGACGGAGCATATAATGATGCATATCAATCTCAGAATAATAATAATGGTTCTGGGGCAATGGCTAATATTGCAACTATCAATCAAATAGATTCTTATGTTGCAGATGCTTATCAAATGCAGAAAGGAGAAGGTAATCAAGCAACTATAGATCAAACTGGAGGAGAATATTATTTTGATTATGATTCCAACTACGCAGAGCAGCAACAGTATGGTGACGGAAATGTGGCTTCTATAGATCAGAATTTCACTTATGCTAGTCCATGGGAATCAGCTTCAGATAACTACGCTAAGCAATATCAGAAAGGTGATGATAATGAAGCTTCTTTAGAGCAAACAGGAAATAGTAACAAGTCACGTCAGACTCAGTTTGGTGATAGAAACATGGTGAGCTCTACACAGGACGGTGAAGACCATAAATTAAACACTTGGCAGATAGGTAATGATAACCATGCTCTAAGCGCGCAGTTTGGACAGGGAAACCATGCCTTAATGGTTCAATACGATGGCCAGAGCGCAGATGTTTTTCAAAGTGGGCATGGTAACTCTGCAGATATATTTCAGGCTGGACCGCACGATGGTGCTGCTATAGAATGTTCTTTTGGACCTCAACTGGATATTCCTAGCCCAGATCATGCTCCATCAATCGACGTGCAGGATCCATGTGCAGACGGTAATTG
>CAXGBX010000015.1:0-15529 GCA_964008195.1 uncultured Flavobacteriaceae bacterium | reverse complement strand
TTACTACTACTTTACCATCTACCGGAGCGATTATATGCTCATCGTTGTGGCTGGGAGTTCTTTTCGGGTTTCTGAAAAACTGAATGATCAGAAAGAAAAAGAGAATAGAAACTACTAGTATGACAAATTTTATCCAGTAAACATCAATTAAACTGTATGTAACCATATTTATTGCGATTAAGATAATCGCAGTAATGGTCATTATTTTATATCCTTCTTTATGAAACATAGTTCAATATATATAAATATGCGTAAATGAATGGGCTGGCAAAGATAATACTATCTAATCTGTCAAACAATCCACCATGCCCGGGCATTAGTTTTCCACTGTCTTTAACTCCTGCCTGCCTTTTAAATTTAGATTGAATCAAATCACCAAGAGTACCGAAAATACTTAAAATAATGGCCATACCCAACCAGGTCCACATAGTGAAGAAATTGGTGTAATACCAGATCGCATAACTCATTAAAACGCTAAATACAAGACCACCAAGGAAGCCTTCGATAGTTTTATTCGGCGAAATCTTTTCATAGAGTTTTCGCTTTCCAAAATTTTTACCAATGAGGTAAGCAAAAGTATCATTGGTCCAGATCAAAAAGAAAATTCCAATTACAAGTTTGGGAATAAAAACACCTTCAATGGTAGGGATCAGGGTTAAAAATATAGTGGAAGAGATTAGGTAGAAAATAATGATGATATACTTTTTCTTTTCGAATACCGGAATTTTTTTCACAACGATCAAATCTTTGACCAGGAATAAATTCACAAATATTGTAATTAAAAGTAAGAGGGTTGTGGCATCCTGATTGAATTTCAGAAAACTAAAAAGATAAAAAAGGATTATTTGTAAAATATAAAGTGCGTAGCTCTTTAAGCGTAGTAACTTTTGCATTTCTATCAGGCAAACGAGGCTTAAAAGATAAAAAAGAACAATAAATATAATTTCGGAAGACAGAATGGAAGCAACCAATATGGCCGTGTATAATAAGCCCGAAACAGCACGAATAATGGTTTCTTTCATAAATTATAGATCTTCCAGCAGCAGCAAATATAGGTTTTTTGTACTACTTCCATAAGTCATAAAATCACCTTCTTTCTGGGTTTCGAAATTTTTGATCGTAGTGATATTGGAAGGGATTTGCTGTCTATTCTTAAATTTGATACCTCGTAAGCCTTCTCCAATTGTGTCAATAAGCTGACTTGTAGAGGATAAGATGATAAAATTTGAAGGGAGGTCATGTAGCTTCCTTTCTTTTATCTGATTGGATGAAATGAGTATAGACCCATCATTAGCTACTAGAAATTCACAAGTGGAAAGATAAAAATCAGCTTTTGCTGAAGTGTTGAAATCAAGATTAAAGCCTTCAAATTTTGTCTTTAATTTCTCATCGAAGCAGCAGCATTCCTTTTCATACCAATCGTTTTCCATTAGAATATTATCAAATGCTTCCTGGATTTCAGCATCATCTACGCAATACAAGAACTTACCACCATTATTTTTAAAATTGAGCATAAATCGCTCATCGGTAGGTAATTTTACCTCCGGCATGTATTTTCCTCTTCCTGCATTCTCAGGGATATCCTTCTCCTGGTCTGCTTTGGACTTGGGATTAAGAAACCTCTTGAATAGATTCATAGGATTTGGGTGTGGTTCTTACAGTCATTTTATCAAAGTTAAAAAATCTGAAATTAACCATTGTTTAATTTCAGATTTTTTACTTTAACTTCTACACTACTTATTAACCGAATCATTTTCGGTTAATTTTCCTTCGTCGTCTGTATCATTGCTTGCTGAAGATTGAGAATTCTGATCTTTGTCATTCTCTTTAGCAAGTGTGTTTTTCTCTTTTATAGGTTGACCTTCTTCCTTTTCTTTGTCAAAAGGACGTTTACCAAAAATCTTCTCTAGATCATCTTTAAAAATTACTTCTTTATCTAGTAAGATTTCAGCTAATTCGGTGAGTTTATCTTTATGATGTTCCAAAAGGTCTACAGCACGGTCATATTGAGCTTCGATAAGATTTGAAATTTCTTTATCAATAAGCTCTGATGTTCTCTCGCTATATGGTTTGGTGAAATTATATTCACTCTGTCCTGAAGAATCATAGTACGTAAGGTTTCCTACAGCTTCATTGAGCCCATAAATTGTAACCATTGCCCTTGCCTGCTTTGTTACTTTTTCAAGATCGCTAAGGGCACCTGTAGAGATTTTGTTAAATATTACTCTTTCAGCAGCACGACCACCAAGGGCAGCACACATTTCATCCAACATCTGTTCTGGTCGTACAATAAGTCTTTCTTCAGGTAAATACCATGCTGCACCAAGTGATTGTCCACGTGGCACAATAGTAACCTTAACCAGGGGCGCAGCATGTTCCAGCATCCAACTTACCGTGGCATGACCTGCTTCGTGGAAGGCAATTGCCTTTTTCTCACTAGGAGTGATAATTTTATTTTTCTTCTCAAGACCTCCAACAATACGGTCTACCGCATCAAGAAAATCCTGTTTTCCAACTGCTTTATTGCCTTTTCTGGCGGCAATAAGGGCAGCTTCATTACATACATTGGCGATATCAGCTCCTGAAAAACCAGGAGTTTGTTTCGCTAAAAATTCGGTATCCAGTTCATCTGCAACTCTTTTCAGCGGAGCTAAATGAACTTCAAATATTTCTTTTCTTTCGTTGAGATCTGGAAGGTCCACATAAATCTGTCTGTCAAAACGTCCAGCACGCATTAAAGCTTTATCCAGTACATCGGCGCGGTTGGTAGCAGCTACAACGATTACGTTTGTATTGGTCCCAAAACCATCCATTTCCGTTAACAACTGGTTCAGTGTATTTTCTCTTTCATCATTAGAACCGGAAAAATTACTTTTTCCTCTGGCTCTACCAATGGCATCGATCTCATCGATAAAAATGATGGAA
This sequence comes from uncultured Flavobacteriaceae bacterium, assembly GCA_964008195.1. GTDB lineage: Bacteria > Bacteroidota > Bacteroidia > Flavobacteriales > Flavobacteriaceae > Christiangramia. Next base: position 12,604 of record CAXGBX010000015.1, on the reverse strand, counting down.
GGGGATTTTTCTTTGGCCTGCTTAAAAAGGTCTCGTACTCTTGAAGCTCCAACACCTACGAACATTTCCACGAAATCTGACCCAGATAAGGAGAAGAAAGGTACTTTTGCTTCACCGGCAACTGCTTTAGCTAATAAAGTTTTACCCGTTCCCGGAGGTCCAACCAGTAAGGCTCCTTTTGGAATTTTACCTCCCAAAGCAGTATATTTTTCAGGTTGCTTTAAGAAGTCTACAATTTCCTGTACTTCTTCTTTAGCACCTTCAAGTCCTGCCACATCTTTGAAAGATGTTTTTACATCTGTGTTCTGATCAAAAAGTTTTGCCTTGGATTTACCAATATTGAAAATCTGGCCCCCAGCACCTCCACCGGCTCCAGAACTCATTTTTCTCATGATAAAAATCCAGACCCCGATAATCAGGATAAATGGAAGTAAAGACCAGAATAAATTCCCTAAAACGTCACTGGAAGTGTCGTAAGTTAATTTTGTTGTGAGGTTATTTTCTTCAATAACTTTTTCAACTTCAGGCTGGAAAACGTCTAAACTACCAAACTGAAAACTATACGTAGGGGATTCACCTGTAGGGATTAATTCAGGATCAATATTCTTCTTGTGAATTTCTTTTTGCTTTGCCTCCTCAGTTAGGTATACCTTAGCTATCTTTTCATTGATGATTTCCACTCTATTTACATCCCCATCTTTAAGAAAGGTCATAAACTGGGAGGGGTTGGTTTTTGCAGGTTCAGAGAATCCTCCATCCCCAAAAATATTTAGTCCTAAAAATATAATGATGATCGCCGCATAAATCCAGTAGGCACTAAATTTAGGTTTTTTGGGATCTAATTTTTTCTTCGGTTTCTGATTCGCCATTCTGTGTTTCTTCTAATAATTTAGATTTAATAACTGCTTTCTATGGAAGTGATTTTTGCGTCACCCCACAGGCTCTCAATATCGTAAAATTCCCTGATATGCTTCTGGAAAACATGGACTACTACATTTACATAATCCATAAGTACCCACTCGGCATTTTCGCTACCTTCAATATGCCAGGGTTTGTCCTTCAGGCTTTTACTAACTGTTTTTTGTATGGAATTGACTATGGCGTTAACCTGCGTGTTTGAAGTACCATTGCAGATAATAAAATAATCGCAAACTGTGTTTTCTATTTCTCTAAGATCCAGGATATCAATATCATTGCCCTTAACTTCCTCTATCCCTTTTATAATTTGTGCAATAAGTTGATCGCTGTTTTTTTCCTTTTTCGACATTAAATTAATTTATTTACGCAAATTTATCATTTTTTGCTCTTTTAAAGAGTTTGTTAAAGAAGATTTTAACGCCTTATCTCCTTATAATTATATATGCGTATAATCAAAGTTAATGCCATTGACTCAACTAGTTCTTTTGTAAAAAAATTTTACGAAGGTACTGCCAATTTTGAACCGGTTTGTGTAAGAGCGATCACTCAAACTGCGGGAAGAGGTCAACGAGGTTCTAATTGGATGTCTAAAGCGGGCGAGAACCTCACTTTCAGTATTCTGTACCCTCAAAAGAAGTTGAGTATCTCGAAGCATTTTATGCTAAGTGCTACAGTTTCTCTGGCTGTGGTTAGAGTGTTGGATGATATAGGTGTTCCTGAATTGAAGGTAAAATGGCCTAACGACATTCTGTCAGCAAAAAAGAAGATCGGTGGTATTTTGATTGAAAATATCGTAAGAACCGAAGGTATAGTAGCGAGTGTTATTGGTATAGGCTTAAATGTGAATCAGACTGAATTTAATAACCTGCCCAATGCAGGGTCTTTAAAGAGTGTGACCAATAAAAATTTCGATTTAGATGAGCTGCTGGAAAATTTAATTATAAGGATTGAAAGGGACCTTGAAGCTCTACCATTTATTTCTACTACTGAACTATTAGAGATGTATGCTCAAAACATGTTTAGAATAAATGTTGTTTCAACTTTCAATTTTAATGAGCAAAAACTTAACGGTATCATTAGAGGTGTTACCACGGAAGGAAAATTGAATTTGGAGATTGAAGATGGTGTTTTTAAAACATTTGATCTCAAAGAAATTCAATTGCTCTATTGAATAAAAAAGCCGGAACACGATTGTTCCGGCTTTTTTTTGATTGACTAATATTTTTTAGAGCTTGCCGATATTTTCTGTCAGGGCTGTAATAAACTTCTTTAGTGGGCTTTTAATCATCATGCTCATCATGGCATTGAATTCACCTTCAAAATCCATGTTCACTTCACTTTTATTCTCACCGGCTTCAGCGATATGAGTTTTTAATCTGAAAGGAAATTTTTCTGCAGTAGAACCAAGAACAACCAAGTCTGGCTCTGTAGTTTCAATGATTTTCAGTCGTATCTCTGGCATTCCTTTCAGTTGAAAAAGAAAACTATCTTCTGAGATCACTTTAAATTTCTCTTTGCTGTCCGGCATTATTTGCTCATAATTTTCAACTTTAGTTAAAAACTGAAACATTTCCTGCTGACTTTTATCTGCGGTTACTTTTGGGCTTTCTAATTTCATATTATGGTTTCCAGTTGGCAGGATCTTCTCTCCATTGGCGAAGTACACCTGCTTCTTCAATATTTATATAATTTGTTTTTTGTGCGGTTTCAATGAGATTGTCATAATCGCTAAGCGTATGAAGTTCTATGTGTAGATTCTCAAAGTTTTTGACTGAAGTTGAAAATCCATAGGTGAATATGGCAAACATCCCTTTAACATTCGCTCCCGCTTCTTTCAAGGCTTTTACCGCATTTAAACTGCTGTTACCTGTGCTAATAAGGTCTTCTATGACTACAACCGTTTGTCCTTCTTCTAAATTTCCTTCGATTTGGTTTTGACGTCCATGCCCTTTTGGTTCCGGTCTAACATAGGCAAACGGCAAACTTAGATATTCTGCCACTAACATCCCAATTCCTATCGCCCCTGTGGCCACTGCAGCAATCACATCTGGCTTTCCATATTTCTCTTCAATTTGTTTGGCGAAGTTCTCCCGAACATAATTTCTGATCATGGGATAGGACAGAATGATCCTGTTATCACAATATATTGGTGACTTCCAGCCGCTGGCCCAAGTAAATGGCTCTTGTGGTTCTAATTTTATTGCTTTAATTTGCAACAAAAGCTCAGCGGTCTTTTTTGCTGTTTCTTTATTCAAAATCATAACTGCAAATGTATAAAGTTTTTGTGAATGATATTCCCATTATTGTTTCAACACAGGAAGAAATTGGGGAAAATTACACATCTTTTCCATTAAAGTCGGTTCGGCTTAAAAAGGTGATCAGGAAAATCATCAAAGGTAAATTACATTATGTAAACCTTTATCATAGGGATGAAACCAAGCTTCTGAAATTACTTTTAAAGAAAATGAAAGTTATCACCGCAGCTGGTGGAATGGTGGTAAATCCAAAAAAAGAAATTCTTTTTATTTACCGCAATAATCGTTGGGATCTTCCGAAGGGTAAAACCGAAAAGAATGAAAGTATTGAGGATTCTGCAATACGGGAAGTAGAAGAAGAAACAGGAGTGGAAGGACTTGAAATTACACGTTTTATTACTCGTACCTATCACGTATTTAAGCGTAAAGGAAAACTCAGGTTAAAGGAGACTTACTGGTATGAAATGTATACTGAATATGACGGCGAATTGGTTCCAGAAGTAAAGGAAGGAATTAAAAAAGCCAAATGGAAAAATTTCAAGAAAAGTCAGAAAGCACTAAAAAAATCTTACGCCAATATCAAAATGTTATTTCCTGAAAAATTTTTAGCGGGGAAGTCTGAAGACTGGGTAGCGTAGGTGGGCTTCTTCATAGCTGCTAGATTGTTCATGCAACCAGTCTAATTGTGCATACCAGTTATTTCTAAAATCAGCATCGCTACGTTTTTTTTCTTCAAATTCCTGCTTTAATTCCTGATCATTTTCCAGTAATTCCAGGGCCATATCTTCAAATACATACGGGGAAAAACCTTCTTTTTGCTGAAGTACGGTATCAAAGAAATTCCAGTTGAAAAAAGAATCTACGGCAGATGGTTCCAGGGTCTCCAAAAGGTATCTCGCACCATCCTGAAAAGTACTGATAAGGTAATCACCTTTCCTGAATTTTACTTCCTGGGTAGATTTTAAAACTTTAGTATTGCTGTGTAAATAATGACCTTCGTATGCGGTTTCGCTGGTTTCAAAATCTTCAATTTTATAAACTTCTACATTTATAAGGGTATCTCTGTCCAGCGCCTCCATTTTAATATTGTTCATTTCCAGCCGATTAATCACTTGCCACCATCCCTGCGGAATTATATAAGCACGCGGAATTTCAATCTCTTCTGAAACCGTAAAATTATCATAGTATTCAATTTCCTTCGTAAACTCCTTACCACGATTATAAACAAGTCTTTCTTTGCCTGTTACTTCACTAGTGATATTTTCACCTTCAAATCCTTTAAACTCCCTTTTAGAAGGATTCTCTTTATCTACTTCGAATTTTAAATTATAAGTACGATCTGTCAGGTATTTTCTCCTTGCCTGATTTCTAAGATCTTTGATTGTAGATGTTTCGGCATCAGTAATCTTAATCATGGACCGCATCAATTCGTAGGTCCCCATCACCCTCTTATCGTAAGGCTTCAGCATGTGGGTCTCTACCATCATTCCCAGGGTATTCCAAAGAGTGGTATATCCTGTGGAATATCTCGGATAGTCCATGAATTGAGAAAATCCTTTCTCCGGGACTTCATTAAAAACATTTACATAAGGTGTGATATCCCATTCCTTCAATTTCAAGGAGTCTTCTAGTGCCGGCATTATTTTTTCCTGGAGATAATCCCCGAGATTTCCGCCAAGTTTATCATGTTGGGTAAATAAATGTGTAAGCGTATATTGGTAATCTGCTCCGTTACTTACATGATTATCAATAAAAATATCAGGATTCAGGTAATGGAAAATCTCGTAAAAGCTTTGGGCATTCTTTGTGTCAGCCTTTATGAAATCCCTGTTGAGGTCGTAATTTCTGGCATTTCCTCGAAATCCATATTCCTTCGGTCCATTCTGGTTCGTCCTGGTTCCTGAATTCCTATTAAGAGCTCCACCTACATTATAAATAGGAATAGTGGCGATAATTGTATTTTTAGGGGAAGAAATAGAGTCCCCGGCCATATCTCTAAAGAGCATCATTGTAGCATCTATTCCATCACTTTCCCCCGGATGAATGCCATTGTTAATTAACATGACACTATGGGATTCTCTTAGTTTTTCAAGATCAAACTCTGCTTGAGGATTATAAATGGCAACATGAAGAGGCAAACCGCTATCGGTTTCTCCAAACTCCTCAAGGCTTATACTTGGGTAGGCATCTGCTAGCTCTTGATAAAATGCTATAACTTCAGTGTAGGTTCCAGTTTCGGTACCTCCCGATTTTTCAAACCGGGTTTCGAAATCATAGTCTTTTACAAGCTTATATTTTGAAAAGTCACAGGAAGTGAGGCTGATAAGTAACCCCAATACCAACCATAATTTTTTCATAAAGTTATCTAAAAATGAAGGCGTAAACTTAATTAAAAACTCGCAGAGTTTCTAAAAAACCAACTAATTCTCTAACTCCCTACGCACTGTTAAAGTAAATCTAATCCCTTGGAGTTTCTTTCCAGTATCTAAATTTCAGACTATTTTTATAAAAAATTGATTATGAAAAGACTAATAACGACCATTACATTCTCCGGAGCCTTATTGATGGCGATGAATGTAGCAAGTCAGGCAAATGAAAATCTAAGCGAAGAGAAAAAGAATGAACTGGCGCAAGCTGGTCCTGATTATGCTGAAACTGCTGTAGGGAAAATTGAGCTGCCGGCGCCATTTTCTTCTGAATCAGTAAGAAAAGAAAGTAAGATAGTTGCGTGGCCAAAAGGGAAGATGCCCCAGGCACCGGATGGTTTTAAAGTAACCAAATTCGCAGACGGGTTGGAACATCCGCGTCGTACTTACGTCGCTCCAAACAATGATATTTTTGTGGTAGAATCTAATGACGCCAAAAAAAGTTCGAATAAGATTACCATGTTCCGGGATAAAGATCAGGATGGAGTTCCAGATGAGCGCTATTCTTTTCTGAAAAACTTAAATCAGCCGTATGGGGTGTTGATCATGGATGGTTATTTCTATGTGGCAAATGTAGATGCACTTATTCGTTTTCCATATAAAGAAGGACAGAACACTATTGAAGCAGATCCTGAAATGGTCCTGGAATTGCCAGCCGGGGGATATAATCACCACTGGACAAGAAATATTATCGCAGGTCCTAATAATGATAAAATATATATTACTGTAGGAAGCTCCAGTAATGTAGGTGAGCATGGAATGGATAAAGAAGAGCGTAGAGCCAACATTATTGAAATAAATCCTGATGGTAGCGGAGAAAAAATCTATGCATCCGGATTAAGAAATCCTGTGGGAGTAGATTGGAATCCTATTACCGGTGAACTTTGGACGGCGGTAAACGAACGCGATAAGATAGGAAATAACCTGGTTCCAGATTATGTGACCAGCGTTAAAGAAGGTGGTTGGTATGGATGGCCTTATTCTTACTATGGCGATATTAAAGATCCAAGATGGGCAGATGACCCACATTTAGAAATGGTTGAAAAATCTATAGTTCCAGATGTTGCAGTTGGACCGCATACTGCGTCCCTTGGATTTACCTTTTATGACAAAGATTCTTTTCCTGAAAAATACCATAATGGTGCTTTTGTAGGTCAACATGGATCATGGAACCGTGCGAATTTTTCTGGTTATAAAGTGATGTTTATCCCATTCGATGAGAACGGAAAGCCTCAACAGCCGGAAGATTTCCTCACAGGATTTATCGCTGATGATGATTCCAGCGAGGTTTACGGAAGACCGGTAGGAGTAACTACTTTACCTGACGGTTCTTTATTAGTGAACGATGATGACGGAAATGTAATCTGGAGAGTTTCAGCAGAATAAAATTATATTGAGAAAATTTATATTGTTCCTTTCAGTTCTTATGTGTGTTGGGAAACTAAGCGCACAGGAGTTGAAAGGAATTGTTTTAGACAGAAAAACAGGGGACTTACTTCAGGATGTCACCGTTAGAAATTTAAATTCTGGTGAAATTAGGTACACCAATGCAAATGGCGAATTCCAATTTGATAATATTCAGTTTCCGGTAGAGATAGAGTTTTCCTTTATTGGATACATCACTTCCCGAAATCAATTTGAGACAAATCAGGCACAGTCAACTATTTTCCTCGAAGAGGATATAGGTCAGCTTTCTGAGGTAGTAATTAGGAGTTCCAATATTCCGCAGAAAATCAGGGAAATACCAGCTTCAGTAAGCCTTATTTCTGAAAATGACTTGCAAAGAACAGATAACTTTAACCTGGTGCAAAATTTCAATTATGTGCCCGGGGTTTTTGTAAGTCAGGGTGCATTAAATACGAATAAAATCAATATTCGAGGAATTGGGTCCAGGGCCCAGTATAGCACCAATCGGATTAAAGCCTACATCAATGGTATTCCACTTACAACCGCGGAAGGTGAATTAACTCTGGATGATTTTGACCCGGAATATCTTGATAGAATCGAAATTTTCAAAGGACCGGTTTCTTCTGTTTTCGGTGCCGGACTAGGTGGGGCAATTAATCTTTTCACGAATCAGAATAGAAAAGATGGAACCTCTGTAATTACAGATTTTAGTTACGGCAGTTTTAATACCAGCAAGACCAGAGCTAACTTGAGTTATGCGGAAGATAATCTTGATATTACTTTAAACTACAATAATGTTCAAAGTGATGGCTATCGCCGGAATGGTGAATATGATCGAAATTCAGTTTTAGGTTCAGCAGGACTGACTACGAAAGCCGGTAATTACTGGTCATTTTTCTTCTCTTATACTAATCTGAAAGCTTTCATTCCAAGTTCTTTAAATGAAGATGATTTCAGGAATGATCCTGAAAAAGCTGCCTTTACCTGGAACCAGTCAGCAGGTTACGAATCTTATGATAAATATATCTTCGGAATTTCTTATGAACATAGTTTTTCTGAAAATTTAAAAAATCAGACTTCAGTGTTTTTTAATTCGAGGGATGGCTATGAGCCAAGACCTTTCAATATTCTGGATGAGAATCGAAATTCTATAGGGGCACGAACCAAATTCAATTATAATTCACTGATTTTTAATAAACCTTCAGAATTCAGTTTTGGAGCCGAAACAATGTTTGAATTTTACGAAACCGGGACTTTTCAGAATCTTTATGAAGAAGTGGAGGAAAGAAGAAGCGTTCAGGGAGATCGTAGAAGTTTAAATGAGCAAAATAGAAATTATATCAATGTATTTGCCCAGGTAAATATGGAAATAACTTCGAAATTATTACTGGAGGCAGGCTTAAACTTTAATTCGACGGTTTATGATCTTGAGGATAAATTCAATTCAGATGATATTGACCAATCCGGGGACTATCGCTTTGATCCAGTAGTATCACCCAGGTTGGGATTGAGTTATGAAGCATTTGAAGGAAAGAATTTCTACGCTTCTGCAAGTCACGGATTTTCTACTCCTACAGTTGCTGAAACATTAACACCTGATGGACAAATAAACACTGATCTGAAAACGGAAACCGGCTTGAATTATGAAGTTGGTTTTAAGGGGAATTGGTTGAATAACAAGCTTTATACGGAATTGAACCTTTATTCGATACAGATTCGGAATTTACTAGTTGCCAGAAGGGTAGGACCAGATCAGTTTGTGGGAGTAAATGCGGGAAAAGCAGACCATAACGGAATTGAATTTACTTCAGCTTACCGAACCAGCTTTTCTCCCGATATTCAGCTGAAATTGTTTTTAAACTCAAATTTCAACTTTTTCGAATTTGATAAGTTTGTAGATCTTGGAGAAAATTACTCTGGAAATACCATTCCGGGAGTGCCGGAATATATGATCTCCCCTGGGACCGAGATCAGTTTTAAAGATCTTACTGCAAATATCAATTTTCAGGCTTTTGGGGAGATGGCGCTGGATGATGATAATTCCGGATATACAGATCCCTACCAATTGCTGAATTTTAAATTAAATTATAACTGGAATCTAAGCCAAAGATTACATCTACAATTCAATTTCGGAATTAATAATATCCTGGATGAAGATTATGCGGCGAGTATAGTAACAAACGCGGTAGGTTTTGGAGGCTCGGCACCTCGTTATTATTATCCAGGTAATCCCAGAAATTATTTTGGGGGAGTAAGGTTAAAGTTTAATTTGTAATGTCATTCCGAACGAAGTTGAGAATCTCTTCCGGTAAGTAGAGATTCATCGCTCCACTACGTTACACTCAGAATAGACAAAGCTTTGTCATCCCGACGTAGGAGGATCTCAAGAGATGCTGAAACAACATGATGGCTACTTAAAAAAGCATCGTCTTCCAGAATTTATTTCAGGGTATCGAATGGTGAGGTTTTTCGTCACGCTCTGAATTACTAAGGCATGTCATTCCGAAGGAAGTGAGGAATCTCTTGAGACGAAGAAACGGTTCAGGATTACGTATTATAATTTATTTTTTACGCACAATATCCGGCACCATAAACTCATAATTACCATTATGGTACATCACATCACGGACGACTGTAGAGGAAATATGGGCTTTACCGGAGCTTGATAGCAAAAAAATACTGTCTATTCCAGACATTTTATAATTGGTTTGCCCGATAGATTTTTCAAATTCAAGGTCCTGTCCATTTCGTAATCCGCGAAGTATAAATTCTGCATTTTGAGATTTGCAGAAATCAACTGTTAGGCCTTTATAAGTACTTACGCTTACTTTTGGTTCATTTTTATAGGTCTCTTTTAAGAAATGTAATCGTTCTTCCAGGCTGAACATATATTTTTTACTGGAGTTGGTGCCAATGGCGAGGATGATCTCATCGAATAAAGGCAGGGCGCGGTCAATAATATCGGTATGTCCTAATGTAAGTGGATCGAAAGATCCCGGAAAAATTGCTTTTTTCATCAGAAGGTTTTTGATCGATTATGAATTTAAAAGATAGTCAGAAATTATCATTATTGATTTAAAGCTGCTTCAATAGTACTTCCGAAGAGATCTTTTAGGCTTATTCCGGCTTTTTCAGCCTGCTGAGGTAAAATACTCGCCTGGCTGATTCCGGGATTGGTATTCATTTCTATAAAATGTGGTTCACCATCATGAAATATGAATTCTGACCGGGAAAGTCCTTTCATTTTTAGTTTTTTATAGATCATTATCGCAATATCCTGAACTTTTTTTGTGTCTTCTTCAGAAATCCTTGCTGGCGTAATTTCCTGTGATTTTCCAAGGTATTTGGCTTCATAATCGAAAAATTCACCTTCAGGAATAATTTCTGTGACCGGTAAGGCAAGCACCTCACCTTTATAAGTTATCACTCCTACAGAAACTTCGGTGCCGTCCAGGAATGATTCGATAATGGCTTCATCATCTTCAGAAAAAGCTGTTTTAGCTGCCGGGATAATTTCGTCTTCTGTTTTAACTTTCGTTACCCCAAAACTGCTTCCAGCTCGATTTGCTTTTACAAAGCAGGGAAGTCCTACCGCATTTACAATTTCTTTGATGTCTATCTCCTGGTCTTTATTTAAAAAATAATTGGTCGCTGCTTTTATACCATAAGGCCGTAAAACACTAATGAGATCCCGCTTGTTAAAAGTCAAAGCAGATTGATAATAATCACAACTTGTTTGCGGAATCCCGATTAATTCAAGGTATGCCTGTAAAAGGCCATTTTCACCGGGAGTCCCATGAATAGTATTAAAAACACAATCAAATCGAATCACCTTATCGTCGATTTTCACTGTGAAATTGCTTTTGTTTATGGGGTAAGGAGTGTCATCCTCGGTCACCACAAACCATTCCCCCTTTAAAATATGTACGCGATAAGCTTCATATTTTTCACGGTCCAAATGTTTATAAACGATATTACCGCTGTTAATAGAGATGCGATATTCACTGGAATATCCGCCCATGGCAATGGCGATTTTTTTCTTCATATTCAATAAATCCAATTAGATGTCGTTAAACAAAAATATCACTTAAAAGGGCAGTCACCAAAACCAAAGGGTTTTATATCTTTGCTCATTATCTAAAGACTATGGGATTATTTCGATTTATATTCAGCAAGACCTTTTTAATACAGCTAGTGCTTGCAGTTATTGTATTAGTGGTGCTTTCTTTTCTAACAATGCAGTGGCTGGATTATTCTACCAACCAGGAACAAAGAATAGAAGTACCAGATCTTGCTAAGATGAATCTGGATAATGTGGAAGATAGGTTAGATGAGATGGATCTTGACTTTGAGATACTTGACTCAGCTAATTTTAATCCCGATTTCCCAAGATATTCGGTGATAGATCAGGTCCCAGCACCTGGAAAATTTGTAAAAGAGGACAGGAAGATTTATTTAACCCTAAATCCTTCAGGATATAGAAAGATTCAAATTCCGGATAATCTTATTCGTAAAACCAGAAGACAGGTGGAGCCAACTTTAAGATCTCTAGGATTTGAGATCGGTGAAATCAGTTATAAACCAGACATTGCTGAAGATGCAGTACTGGAATTGAGATATAAAGGAAAACAAATAGCTCCCGGGGATGAAATTATGAAGACATCGGTTATTGATATGGTACTTGGTGATGGTAGTGGAAGATATCGAGACAATACTGACGAAGATACCCTGGAGGTAGAGGGAGAAACTGAAAGCGAAGTAGATGAATTCTAATAAAGACCAGAGAGACGAGATAGAAGATCAGGAAGAGGATGAAAGTCTTTATGAGCATCATAAGTTTACAGCTGAGGTAGGCCAAAATCCGCTGAGAGTGGATAAATATCTGATGAATTTTATCGAGAATGCCACTCGCAATAAAATTCAGAAAGCGGCCAAAAGCGGATACATCTATGTAAACGGGGAAACCGTGAAGCAAAATTATAAGGTAAAAGGAGGAGATACTGTTCAGGTAATGTTCGAGCATCCGCCTTATGAAAATTTACTGGTTCCTGAAGATATTCCATTAGATATCGTTTACGAAGATGACACTTTGCTGGTAGTTAATAAACAAGCCGGAATGGTGGTACATCCCGGTCACGGTAATTATAGCGGAACTTTAATTAATGCTTTGGTTCATCATTTTGACAATTTGCCCAATAATAGTAGTGATCGCCCCGGACTTGTGCATAGAATAGATAAAGATACCAGCGGATTGCTCGTAGTTGCAAAAACGGAAGAAGCCATGGCTCATCTTTCTAAGCAATTCTTCGATAAAACCAGTGAGCGGGAGTATGTTGCCATTGTCTGGGGAAATTTGACTGAAGAGGAGGGGACTATAGAAGGAAATATTGGGCGTAATCCAAAAAACCGACTTCAGAATATTGTTTATGAGGGAGACGATGCTGAAAATGGCAAACCCGCCGTGACGCATTACAAGATATTAGAAAGATTAGGTTATGTTACCCTGGTGGGCTGTAAACTGGAAACAGGAAGAACGCATCAAATTCGTGTTCATATGAAGTATATAGGTCATACCCTTTTTAACGATGAACGTTATGG
>CAXGBX010000014.1:0-15811 GCA_964008195.1 uncultured Flavobacteriaceae bacterium | reverse complement strand
GGGGGTTAATAAATACCGACTTGAAAAGGAAGATGAACTGGTTACGCTGGAAGTAGATAATCAAACAGTTAGGAAACAGCAGGTTGCCAGGCTGGAAAAGATAAGAGCTGAAAGAAATGAGGAAAAAGTTCAGAGAAGCCTGGAGGATCTAAGAAAAGCGGCTAAAGAAGAAAATGCTAATTTACTGGCTTTGGCGGTGGAAGCAGCCAGGGAAAGAGCCAGTCTTGGTGAGATAAGTGATGCACTGGAGGATGTTTACGGAAGATATAAGGCGAAAATTCAATCTTTTAGCGGAGTTTATTCAAAAGAAATGAAAGATAACAGCTCATTTAATGAAGCGCGGGAACTTGCAGATAAGTTTGCCGAAATGGAAGGTAGAAGACCTAGAATAATGGTTGCAAAAATGGGTCAGGATGGTCACGACCGTGGAGCTAAAGTAGTTGCGACAGGGTATGCAGATCTGGGATTTGATGTAGATATAGGTCCGTTATTCCAAACTCCAGCAGAAGCAGCTCAGCAGGCCGTGGAAAATGATGTACATATTCTTGGTGTTTCATCTTTAGCCGCAGGACATAAAACATTGGTTCCGCAGGTAATTGAAGAACTTAAAAAACTCGGCAGAGAAGATATTATGGTGATAGTTGGAGGAGTAATTCCTTCACAGGATTATCAATTTCTGTTTGATGCGGGAGCCGTTGCCGTATTTGGCCCCGGAACGAAAATCAGTGATGCAGCAATACAATTGTTAGAAATATTAATTGACTAATAGTTCAGTGTGCAGTCTCAGTAAGCAGTAATAACTGATATATACTGAGGACGACTTTACGAGACACTGAAAAATTTTATTTCGTAGAAATATGATGTTAAGGATGGATTTTTTTATGAGATGCTGAAACAAGTTCAGCATGACGATAATTCAAAAAGCACATCGTCACCCTAAATTTATTTCAGGGTCTATTTCTAAGTATAAAATGTCAATGCTAAGAAGGCGGACGACTGAAGCCCGCCTGAATAATTTCATCGGGCAGCCATCGTGAAAATTAGAATTTTAATCCAGAGATTGCTTCGCTCAAAAAGACAATGAAAAAAGCGATTGGCATACAACTGAAAACAAACAACTGACAACTGAATACTAATAACTGAATACTAAAATTATGGATCTAAAGAAAAAAATGCTTCGCGACGACGCTCTGGAAGGAAAAAACATTGTAGTTACCGGGGGCGGTAGCGGACTTGGAAAATCAATGACCAAATATTTCCTGGAGCTTGGAGCAAACGTTGCGATCACTTCCAGAAACATTGAAAAACTTGAAAATACTGTAAAAGAGCTTGAAGATGAGACGGGTGGAAAATGTTTTGCGGTACAATGCGATGTAAGACATTACGATCAGGTGGAAGCAATGCGTGACAAGGTTATTGCTGAATTTGGATCTATCGATATACTTCTGAACAATGCTGCCGGAAACTTCATCTCTCCTACTGAAAGATTAAGTGCCAATGCATTTGATACAATTATTGATATCGTTCTTAAAGGAAGTAAGAACTGTACGCTCGCTCTGGGAAAACATTGGATCGATAAAAAAGAAGAAAATAAAACAATTCTTAATATAGTAACTACCTATGCCTGGACCGGTTCAGCCTATGTTGTGCCGAGCGCTACAGCAAAAGCAGGGGTCCTTGCGATGACAAGGTCATTGGCGGTTGAATGGGCGAAATACGGAATTAGGTCAAACGCCATCGCTCCAGGACCTTTTCCAACTAAAGGCGCATGGGACAGATTATTACCCGGTGATTTAAAAGAAAAGTTTGACCTGGCTAAAAAAGTACCGCTAAAAAGGGTTGGAGATCATCAAGAATTAGCTAATCTTGCTGCCTACCTGGTTTCAGACTTTTCGGCTTATGTGAATGGAGAAGTAATTACCATAGATGGAGGCGAATGGTTAAAGGGTGCCGGTCAGTTCAATTTACTAGAAGCCGTACCTGAAGAAATGTGGGATATGCTGGAGCAAATGGTCAAATCTAAAAAGGCCTAAAAATATTATTCTAATTTAGTATTGTCCGATAAAAAAAATTAGAATTTCTCTTAGACCAGAATGAATGGGAATTTATATTGATTTTGAGATTCAGAGGCTTCCTATTGGGGTTCAGGAATATTTTTCTTTCCGGAAAATCAATATAACTCATAGCATTCATTTTCAATGAGTTAAAATCAAGTCTAACATCTTGAATCTATCCGCAAAGCGGTCTTAAATCTTTTGTTAGAGGACAATAATTCCAATTTTAAATCAGATTATTCAGAATAAAAAGTGCCCGATAAATGTATCCGGCACTTTTATTTTTTTACAGTACACCGTTATCTTTTTCATTAAAGATTCACATTAATGCTGTGATTTTTTAAATAAAATTTATCTTAGCCCTGTATTTATTAACACCTATATAAATTTTTATGAAAAAACACCTAACCAGCAATCTCTGGATGCTGTTTTTTGTTGTGGCCGGTTTTGTAACTGCACAAACAAATGAAACACAAAAAATTCCGACAGATCCAAATGTCAAAATTGGAAAACTAGACAATGGTCTTACGTACTACATTCGTAATAATGGAAAACCTGAGGACAAACTAGAATTAAGACTTGCTATTAAAGCTGGATCAATTCTAGAAACCGATGAACAACAAGGACTAGCTCACTTCATTGAGCACATGAATTTTAATGGTACCAAAAATTTCGAAAAAAATGAATTGGTAGACTATCTGCAAAGTATTGGAGTGAAATTTGGCGCCGACTTGAATGCATACACCAGTTTTGATGAAACTGTTTATATTCTGCCTATCCCCAGCGATGATCCTGAAAAACTTGAAGGCGGGTTTACCGTACTTGAAGACTGGGCTCATAATGCATTATTAACTGAAGAGGCTATAGACGGGGAACGCGGAGTTGTATTGGAAGAATATCGTTTAGGTTTAGGACCAGACAAGCGAATGATGCAGGAGTACCTCCCTAAAGTGATGCATGATTCCAGATATGCTGAAAGATTGCCGATTGGAAAAAAAGAGGTAATTGAAAACGCAGATTATGAAACGATTCGTAGTTATTATAAAGACTGGTATAGACCAGGATTAATGGCTGTAATTGCGGTAGGAGATCTGGATGTGAATACTATTGAGCAAAAGATCAAGTCTCATTTTTCGAATTTAGAAGCGAGAGAAAACCCTAGAGAAAGAAAAGAATACGGGGTGCCAAATCATGAGGAAACATTTGTGGCTATCGCTACAGATCCTGAAGCTAATTTTAGTAGAGTACAGATCTATTACAAAGATCTTGAGGAATCTAAAGATGTGGTAACTGTCGAGGATTATAAGAGACAACTGGAAAAAAACATGTTTTCTTCCATGATCAATAACCGTCTTGAGGAACTGGCAAATAGCTCCAACCCACCATTTACATATGGTTTTTCTTATTACGGCGGAACTTACTCTCCTAAGAAAAATGCATATCAGTCGTTTGCCATGACTGGTGAAAACTCTCAGTTAGAAGCTTTAAAAGCTTTGATCACAGAAAACGAAAGAGTAAAAAGATATGGTTTTGGTGAATCTGAATTTAAGCGTGCGAAGGAAGAATACCTTGCTAATTTAGAAAGAACCTATAAAGATCGTGATAAGCAGGAAAGCAACAGGATTATTGGGCAGTATGTTAGCCACTTTTTAGAAAATTCACCAATCCCGGGAACTGAGTGGACTTACGAATTTGCTAAAGAAAATATGGATGAGATCAAACTTGAAAATATCAATGCGTTGATCAATGATTTTCTACATGATGAAAACAGGGTCGTGGTGCTTACCGGTCCTGAAAAAGAATCTGTAAAGCCGGTTTCAGAAGAAGAAGTTCTGGCTGTTCTTTCTGAAGTTGAAAACGCTGAAATCGAGAAATATGCTGAAGAAGAAGTAAGGGAAAATCTAATAACTGAAATGCCTGCAGCCGGGTCTATTAAAGATTCTAAGGTAAATGAAGAGCTTGGCATTACCACGCTTACACTTAGTAACGGTGCAAAAGTGGTTTTCAAAAAGACAGATTTCAAAAATGATGAGATCCTATTCTCTGCCTATAGTGAGGGTGGAACTTCTTTATACAGTGACGAAGATTATCAATCTACCGTATATGCAAATGCTGGTCTAAGCGAAGCAGGTGTTGGCGGACTGGATAAAAATGCCCTTAACAAGATGATGAGTGGTAAGATCGCGAATGTGCGTCCGCAGATTTCTACTTATTCTGAAGGTCTTGATGGCTCTGCTACTCCTAAAGATTTTGAAACTATGATGCAAATGATCCATTTGTATTTCACTGGTCTTAATAAAGATGAAGAAGCCTATCGGTCTTTTGCCACCAAGCAGAAGAACTTTTTAGGTAACCTGATGTCTAACCCAAATTTTTATTTCCAGAATGAATTAGGGAAATTCAGAAATGAGGGCAATCCAAGGTACACAGGTTTCCCTACTCCAGAGAAGTATGACGAGATGGATTATGACCTGGCTTATGAAAAATATCAGGAAAGATTCGCTGATGCTTCAGATTTCACATTTTTCTTTGTTGGAAATGTAGACGAGGCAAAGCTTAAGGAATATGCTTCAAAATATATTGCCAGTTTACCGGCTTCAAATTCAGAAGAAAAATATAAATCTCCAGAATTTAGAGAAGATACAGATTCTAAAAGAGAAAAGACAGTTTTTAAAGGTTCAGACCCAAAAAGTATGGTTTCTATCCTTTGGAATGGTGAAACTGAATACGACAAAGAAGATGATTTCGCACTAAGTGCTTTAGGCGAAGTACTTACTATTAAACTTGTTGAGCAACTTAGAGAAGAAGAAGGTGGGGTTTATGGTGTTGGCGCACGAGGCAATATGTCTGAAATTCCTTATGATAGCTATAGTTTCTCTATTTCATTTCCTTGCGGACCTGAAAATGTAGAAAAGCTGACCGAAGCCGCCCTGGCTGAAGTTGAAAAAATCAGAGAGAATGGACCAAGTGAGGAAGACCTTGCTAAGATTAAAGAAACCTTAAGACTCCAAAGAAAGGAACAATTGAAAGAAAACAGGTTCTGGCTTCAGCAGATGGAAAGAGCAGAAGTTGAAGGTCGTGAAATCACGAAAAATGAAGAATACAGCGATATGGTAGAAGGCCTTGAAGCTGATGACCTTCAGGAAATGGCAAAAAAATACCTTGATTCTAATTACCTCCTTGGAGTTCTAATGCCTGAAACAGAGGAAGCTTCAGGAAACTAAGAAATAGAATCTAAATTTTTATAAACATCTTTTAAAACCGGCATTTCCATTCAAACATGGGAATGCCGGTTTTTCTTTGGAAGCTGTTAACAATTTCATTTTCTAAACCTATAATAAATTGTATTTTTACCTTTTAAAAATCATACACATTTAATGGGTAAAATCATTGCTATTGCCAACCAAAAGGGAGGCGTGGGAAAAACCACAACATCTGTGAACCTTGCAGCATCGCTCGGGGTTCTGGAAAAAAAGATTTTATTGATTGACGCTGATCCTCAAGCCAATGCAACATCGGGTTTGGGTATAGATGTTGAAGAGGTAGAAAATGGTACTTATCAGCTTCTTGAACATTCCATTAAAGCTGAACAGGCTATCTTGGAAACCAGCTCACCTAATCTTGACATTATCCCTGCACATATAGACCTGGTTGCCATTGAAATTGAACTGGTAGATCAGGAAAATAGAGAGTCTATGCTTAAAAAAGCGATAGAGCCACTTCGGGATAAGTATGATTTTATTTTAATTGACTGTGCCCCTTCCCTGGGACTTTTAACTTTGAATGCCCTTACGGCGTCAGATTCTGTTATTATACCCATACAATGTGAATATTTTGCTTTGGAAGGACTTGGTAAGCTATTGAATACGATTAAAAGTGTACAACGAATTCATAATAACAAGCTGGATATTGAGGGGTTATTATTAACAATGTATGATTCCAGACTAAGACTATCCAATCAGGTAGTTGAAGAAGTGAAAAAACATTTTGATGAAATGGTTTTCGAAACAATCATTCAGCGAAATGTACGTTTAAGTGAAGCACCTAGTTATGGCGAAAGCATTATTAATTATGATGCTTCCAGTAAAGGAGCCAGCAATTATTTAAGCCTGGCAAATGAAATTATAAAAAAGAACGAGTAAGATGGCTAAGGCTACTAAAAAACAGGCACTGGGAAGAGGGCTCTCAGCTTTGCTGAAAGATCCTGATAATGATATAAAATCTGCGGAAGATAAAAATGCCGACAAGCTTGTAGGCCATATTGTAGAACTGGAACTATCTTCTATTGAAGTAAATCCATTTCAGCCAAGAACAAGTTTCAATGAAGACTCTTTAAAAGAACTTGCTTCTTCTATTCGAGAGTTGGGCGTTATTCAGCCAATTACGGTGCGTAAGCTGGATTTTGATAAATATCAGTTGGTTTCGGGAGAAAGAAGGTTCAGAGCTTCCAAGCTCGTAGGTTTGAAAACCATTCCGGCTTATATAAGAATTGCCAACGACCAGGAGTCTCTAGAAATGGCGCTGGTTGAAAATATCCAGAGACAGGACCTGGATCCTATTGAAATCGCACTGTCTTATCAGCGTTTGATTGATGAGATCCAGCTCACCCAGGAACAGTTGAGTGAAAGAATTGGTAAAAACCGTTCTACCATCGCCAATTATCTTAGACTTTTAAAACTTGACCCGATTATCCAGACGGGAATGAGGGATAGCTTTCTAAGTATGGGGCACGGAAGGGCACTTATCAATGTTCCTGATACTCAGAAACAACTGGGAATTTACGAGAAAATTCTTGAAAAATCCCTTTCCGTAAGAGAAACAGAACAATTGGTTCGTGAATTAAATTCAGATGGAAAGCCACTTTCATCCACCACAAAAAAGACTTCTATTCCGAAGACTTATAAGAAAGGTATCAAAGACTTTACGGAGTACCTTGGAACCAAGGTTGATGTGAAAGTCACTAAAAAAGGTAGCGGCAAATTAACTATTCCCTTTTCTTCAGAAGAAGATTTTGAAAGGATCAAAAAATTAATCCGGGGTGAAGAATAAAGTCCATTTTTTTCTATTTATTTTTCTAATGAGCTTTTCAATAGTATCAGCACAACAGGATTCTCTTGCGATTTCTTCTGAAAAAGCTTCAGAAAAAGAATTAAAAGAAAAAGATTATGAACCCTATAATGCGCTGGCCCCTGCAAAAGCAGCTTTTTATTCGGCCATTGTACCAGGTTTAGGCCAGGCATATAATGGCAGTTACTGGAAAATTCCAATAGCTTATGCCGGTTTAGGAACTGGAGTATATTTTTATCTAGAAAATGATAAGGAATATAACCGTTTTCGCGATGCCTATAAAAATAGGTTGGCGGGAAGACCTGATGAATTTACAGTTGACGGTGTACAACAAATTTCTAACGACAGGTTAATAGACGCTCAGGAATATTATCAGAAAAACAAGGAAATTTCCATCCTCGTTACTGTTGGTGTTTATATTCTGAATATTATCGATGCTAATGTTGAGGCCCATTTGAGACAATTTAACGTTGATGAAGATCTCTCGGTTAAACCAGGTCTTGATTATGACGCCTTATCAGGGAAAACAAATTACGGACTTACTCTAAACTATAGATTTTAAATGAATATAGCGCTCTTAGGTTACGGTAAAATGGGAAAGACCATTGAAGAAATTGCTGAAAAACGTGGTCATAAGATTGTTTTGAAAGTCTCAGAAGATATTGATAATCATGATCTTGAGAATTCAAATATTGATGTTGCCATCGATTTTAGTGTTCCAAAAGCAGCATTTAAAAATATCACTACCTGTTTCAAATATGATATTCCAGTTGTGAGTGGGACTACCGGCTGGCTGGATAATTATGAAAAAGCTCGTAACATTTGTGATGACGAAGGTTCAGCATTTATCTACGCGTCAAATTTCAGTTTAGGAGTGAATGTGTTTTTTCAGTTAAATGAAAAACTAGCAGGTATGATGCAGGGTCTCGAAGATTACTCGGTCAATATCGAGGAAATACACCATATTCAAAAACTCGATGCTCCAAGTGGGACAGCTATCACGCTCGCACAACAGATCCTCGATAAGAATTCGAAACTAAAAGGCTGGCAGCTGGATGATGCAGATGATGATGAAATCCCGATAATAGCAAAAAGAGAAGAAAATATTCCCGGCACCCATACTGTTACCTACGAATCTTCTATAGATAAAATAGAGATCATACATACTGCTAAATCCCGTCAGGGATTTGCCCTGGGTGCAGTAGTCGCTGCGGAATATTTAAAAGACAGGACAGGGATTTTCACAATGAGGGATGTTCTATCAGATCTTTTCGAAAACTAATTTGTAACAATTGCCGGCGAGAATAGCCTTATACTGTAAAGAACTTTAAGCATGACATTTACTGAATGGTTTATATTTTTCCTGTTAATCCAGGTCGTTCACTTTTTAGGAACCTGGAAATTATATCAAAGAGCAGGTAGAAAAGCATGGGAAGCAGCAATTCCAGTTTATAATGCTGTGGTTTTAATGAAAATTATAAATCGGCCATGGTGGTGGGTAGTTTTAATGTTCATTCCTATCGTAAACCTTATTATAATTCCAGTGATCTGGGTGGAAACCATAAGAAGTTTTGGTAGAAATTCTACCACTGAAACTTTCGCGGTAATCCTTACACTTGGTTTCTATATCTATTATGTAAACTACGCTACTAACAATGCATATATTGTAGATCGTGATCTGAAACCTCGCACCGAAGCCGGTGAATGGATTAGTTCTGTGCTATTCGCGGTAATTGCCGCTACGATCGTGCATACGTATTTCATGCAGCCCTTTACAATCCCTACCTCTTCGCTTGAAAAAACATTATTGGTAGGAGATTTCCTTTTCGTAAGTAAATTCCATTATGGGGCAAGGGTTCCGGGGACTGCAGTTGCATTTCCAATGGTTCATGATACTATTCCGGTTCTAGGCATTAAATCATATTTAAACAAACCACAAATCCCCTATTTGAGATTTCCGGGTTTTGAAAAGGTTGAAAGAAACGATATAGTAGTGTTTAACTGGCCGGTAGATACTGTACGTAAGTTTTTTGACAGATCTGGAAAACACTATAAAAAACCTATAGATAAGAAATCAAATTATGTTAAAAGAGCGGTAGGTATCCCTGGAGATTCTTTATCTGTAAAAGATGGCTATGTTTTTATCAATGGTAAACAATTAGAATTGCCGGAGAGGGCAAAACCGCAGTTTTCATATATCGGAAAAACCAAAGGCCAGCCATTTAATCCGCAAGTCCTTTATAAGCGTTATGGCATTACCAATGGGTACAGTTATAACCCAAATAATAATGTCTTTTTTATTCAGGGGTTATCTGACGATGCTCTGGAGCTATTCAAGAATCATCCTAATGTTGCGTCCATAGAGAGGTATGTACATGAAGCAGGGAATAAAAATCCAGGAATTTTCCCAAATGACGGAAAGCGGAGTTGGAACAATGATAACATGGGGCCTATTTATATCCCGAAAAAGGGGGTTAGCGTAGCAATAACCCCGGAAACCATGGGACTTTATAAAGAAGTTATTGAAACTTATGAGGGTGATGAATTTGGAATAAAGAATGAGCTACGCATCAACGGAACTCAGGTTTTACTGAATGGGCAACCCATAGACAGTTATACCTTTAAGCAGGATTATTACTGGATGATGGGTGATAACCGAAACAACTCTGAAGACAGTCGTACCTGGGGTTACGTCCCCGCTAATCATATTGTAGGTAAACCGGTATTTATCTGGATGAGTTGGGATTCTAACGCCAGCGGGTTTGACAAAATTAGATGGAATCGTGTTTTCACTACCGTTAAAGGAGATGGTGAACCTACCTCTTTCCTACCCTATTTTCTTATTGCTCTGGTGATTTTCTTCGGATGGAAATATTTTAAAAAACGTAGAGAAGCTTAGTTTATGCAGTCGGTTTTATTACATCCCGCCTATTTTGGGCCTATTAGCCAGTGGGTAGTATATGTAAATGCTGAAAAAGTGATCTTCGAAAATGAGGACAACTATCAGAAGCAAACCTATCGCAACAGGATGTATATTTATGATGCAAATGGTAAATTAACCTTGAATATCCCTATAAAGCACCGTGCAACTCTGGGCTTAAGCACAAAGGGACATCAGAAGTACAGGGATATCCAGATCGAAAATGATTTTGACTGGCAGAAACAGCATTGGCGCGCTTTCAAAGCTTCTTATCAAACTTCACCTTTCTTTGAATTTTATGAAGATGAGCTATATCCTATTTATCATAAAAAATTCAAATTCCTGATGGACCTGAACTATCATTGTATGGAGTTTGTTACCGAATGCCTTCAGATTGATTTCGAATTTGAAAAAACAGATGAGTTTATTCTAAAACCGGAAGATCATATAAATTACAGATCTCTTATCAACGCAAAATCTGATAATGGTTTCGAAAACACAGCTTATACCCAGGTATTTGAATCTAAAGCTGGATTTTTAAAGAACCTAAGTATCCTGGACCTGATTTTTAATGAAGGTAATGCAGCCTTGAGTTACCTTGAGGCGCAGCAGCTATAATTTTACTTTAGTTAGAATAGGGTAATGATCTGAATAATCAATATCGAATTTTCTAAATTCTTTAATTGTCAATCCATCTTCAATTAGAAGAAAGTCGATCCTAAGGGGGAAATAATTGAGTTTAAAACTTTTTCCAAATCCTGATCCGGCCTCCAGAAAGGCATCTTTAAATTTCCCATCCTGTTTTACCAGATCATAGATATAAGAGAAACTGGTATTATTGAAATCACCTGCAATTAAAACCTTATGTGGTGATTCTTTCAATGCACTCACCAACATATCTGCTTGTTCCTGCTGAAGCGAAAATCCATAACCAATACGACCCAACAGCTTTTTTGAATCTTCCTTCTGAAGATCATTAATTCCCGGCTTGATATTAAGCGACTGAAAATGCACATTAAAAACGCGTATGGTATCCTTGCTATTTACAACGAGATCTGTATATATCGCGTTATTATTTCCATCGTGAGGAAAATCAAGGGAAGCCTGATTAATGATTGGGAATTTTGAAAATATCGCCGAACCAAATTCAGCATTCTTTTCCTTTAGCTTTACATACTTATAAGGGTAGTGATCGGCAAGCCCGGCAGCACCAATATAATGCTCCTGAACGCAGAGAATATCTGGATACTGTTCTTTTATAAATCCGGTGATTTTCTCTGGAATATCCTTTCTGGAAGACCATTCGTATGCATTGAACATACGAACATTGTAACTCATCAATGAGATATCAGAATCATCATTTTCGTTTATTTCCGCAGATGAAAATTTAACGAAAGTAATAACGTAATTATATCCAAGAATTAAAATGATAAGGGAAAGTAACAACTGTCTTTTCAATCGTAATAACCAGTAAGCCAGAAATACGGCGTTCAGAATGATCAGGACTGGAACTCCAAGGCTTAATACCGATAATAATGGAAATGACTTGGGTGGAATAAGAGGCAGTAAGTAGGAAAATAATAGCGCTGTTGCCGCCAGAGAATTCAGGATAAAATTAAATTTATCAAAAAGACCTAACTTCTTCATTTAATCTTCTTTACCGGCCTGGAACAAAAAGTCCTTTTCGTCTTTATTCAGGCTTTCGTAACCGCTCTTGCTAATCTTATCCAGAATAGCATCTACTCTCTTTTGTTTCTCATTTTTATCAAAACTTTTTTTAGGTTTCTGTGCTGTTTTAGTTGTTTTTTCGGTGCGATAAACGGTTTTCATACGAGCCTTCCGTTCTTTCGGTTTAAAGAGTGAAGCTACCGAATCCATGATATTTTCAAACCATTTACCTATATCATTTCCTTTCTTAAGTTGCGTAGTATAAAGGTATCCCAGTGCTGCACCGCCAAGATGCGCAAGATGCCCGCCTGCATTACCCATTGGGATTTGAACAATATCTATAATAAGTAAAAATGCCGCGATCCACCAGAATTTTATGCTTCCAATAATCATGAGTCTTACACGCATATTTGGAACGTGCGTGGCAATCCCTATGAGTACTGCCATTACCCCGGCAGAAGCTCCCATGAGATAAGATTTGCCAGTTCCTTGAAATGCCGGAAACAGATTATAACTTAACATATAGACCAATGCTCCAATAATGACTCCCAGAAAGTAATAATTCAGCAAGCGCTTTGGAGAAAAATAATTCAGAAAATAAACCCCTGAAAAATAAAGGATGAGCATATTAGAAAGTATATGCCATATACCACTATGAAGAAAGGAATACGTAATAATAGACCATGGTTTCAGTAGAAATTCCACAGGCTCTTTCGGAAAAACGAACCATTCTACCAGAAAATTTACCGGCAACTGGAAAAGATAGGCAATGGTTTTCAGCAAAAAGAACAATACAAAAACCAGCACATTAATAGCGATGAGCTTCTCTGTGACCGTAGCGGTCTGGATCTTATATTTTATTCTATAGGAATTCATTAATACCAGCGATTGTCATTAAACTGATTTTTCTTCCAGTAATACATCATTATAAAACCGAAAAGAGCGCCACCTACATGCGCAAAATGCGCAATAGAGCCACCAAAGATTGAGTAACCGGTTACCCCGGAAAACAAATCTAAAATAATAATTCCTGGGATGAAATACTTGGCTTTAATTGGGACAGGTACGAAGAGAAGGAACAGTTCCACATTCGGGAACATCATTCCGAACGCAACCAGAATCCCATAGATAGCTCCAGAAGCTCCTACGGCAGGCTGATTAAAGGATGTATACATATCTCTTAGATCTGCTTTAGAAACAGTATCTAGTATGGCTGTTGAGTATTCTCCGGTGTTGAAAAAAGTTTCAATTTGAGACGGGTTCATCCCCACCTCTGAAAGCAGCTGTACATCCTCATAATAACCGTAATAGCCCACCAGGGTATGCAGTAAAGCGGCACCGAGTCCAGCTGAAAAATAAAAGAATACGAATCGCTTCTGGCCCAGCATCTGTTCAATGGGGCTACCAAATGCCCATAATGCATACATATTAAAAAGAATATGCATAAAACCGCCGTGCATAAACATATGTGTTATTACCTGCCAGAATTGAAAATTCGGACTTTCGACAAACCAGAGGGCGAAATGTTCATAAGCTACATCCCCGAGCAACTGGCTGCCAATAAAGAAAATTACATTAATTATCAGGAGAACCTTTACGGTTTCTGTCATTCTTCCCATCAGGCGAATTTTTTATCTAATTCATCTACAGATAACGTAGTGAACACAGTTTTATTAAATGGACTAAGCGCCGGTTCTTTACAGGCAAATAATCGGTTTACAATATGTTGTTGTTCGGTAGAATTCAGCAAAGTTCCAGATCTTACGGCCATGGAATTTGCAAGTGATTTTGCCAGCAAATCGGTTTGTGAAAATCCATTATCCGGCAGATCTTTTTCAAAATCGGCTATAAGTTGTTCCAGCAAAATCTCAATCTCACTCTCAGAAATCAAAGTAGGAATTCCACTGATTTCTACCTCGTTTTTATTCATTGCTGAAAATACAAATCCAGTTTGTTCTAGTGAGTCTTTTATCTCTTTCAACATCTCAATTTCATGAGAATTAAATTGAAGTTTTAATGGAAATAAAAGCTGCTGACTTACTGCAGATGAAACAGTTATGTTTTTTAGTAATTCCTCGTAAAGAACTCTGGTATGAGCTCTATGCTGATCTATCACCAAAATGCCACTTTTTAAAGTAGAAACTATGTATTTTTTTTGAACCTGAAAGGTAGATTTTTCTTTTTGTTCCTCCCTGGCCCCAAACAAGTTACCTGTCACCTCTTCACTTTCAAATTCAACCTGGCGAATATCTATTTCAGATTCATTTTCAGACTGCATTCCAGAGTAAAGACTCTCCCACTCTGCCGGTTTCTCTTTTCTGAAATTATTACCGCCGGAATATGCTGTCTTGAAATTATTTTCAGCCTGAAAAGGATTGAAATTTCGATCTACTTCTACCTGAGGTACATCGGCATTCTTATTTTTATAATTATATGGTGTATCTAATTCTGAATCTCTTTCAAAATCTAAAATCGGCGCTACATTAAATTGACCCAGGCTATGTTTTATAGAACTTTTCAGAATCGCATATAATGCATGCTCATCATCAAACTTGATCTCTGTCTTCGTTGGATGAATATTGATATCGATAGACTTGGGATCTACTTGTAAATAAAGAAAATAACTGGGGTAGCTTTTATCCTTTAACAAACCTTCAAAGGAAGCTGTAACGGCGTGGTTGAGATACGGACTTTTTATGAATCTGTCGTTTACAAAAAAGAACTGTTCCCCCCTGCTTTTTTTGGCGAATTCTGGTTTACCTACAAATCCTGAAATCTTGACAATTTCAGTATCCTCTTCAACCGGAACAAGCTTTTCGTTGGTTTTACCACCAAGGATATTGGTTATTCGCTGTCTGAAATTTGTTGTCGGTAGCTGAAAAAGTTCATTTCCATTATGTACAAGAGAAAAACTAATATCCGGATGTGCAAAAGCAACTCGCTGAAACTCATCAATTATGTGCCTGGTTTCAACATTATCAGATTTTAGGAAATTCCGGCGCGCCGGTATATTATAAAAAAGGTTTTTAACGCTAATACTGGTTCCCCTTGGAGTCACACAGGCCTCCTGAGAAGTTACTTTACTTCCTTCAACTTTTAAGCAAGTGCCAACTTCATCATTTTCAGTCTTTGTTCTTAATTCTACATGGGCAATTGCAGCGATAGAAGCTAAAGCCTCACCACGAAAGCCCTTGGTTTTTAAAGAGAAAAGATCGTCTGCCAGTTTTATTTTGGAAGTAGCATGTCTTTCAAAACTCATCCGGGCATCAGTAAGACTCATTCCAATACCATCGTCAACTATTTGAACCAGGGTTTTACCTGCATCCTTAATTACCACCTGGATGCGGTTGGATTTAGCGTCTATGGAGTTTTCGAGAAGTTCTTTTATTACTGAAGCCGGACGTTGCACCACTTCACCCGCAGCGATCTGGTTAGCAACATGATCGGGCAACAGTTGAATTATGTCACTCATTTAACGGGGATTCGAGAAAATGGATAAATCAAAATCGATTATCCACAGAAATATAAAAACCAAAATCATGATAATATAGACTACGCGACGATTTATGCTTCTGTTTCCTCTGTTACGACTGGAATCTCGTGCTTCAGCCCATTGAGAACCAAAGTCTATCGCGTTCGTAGTTTCTCTATATTTATTAAACTTAGAATTAAAATCATAAATATTACCTTCATCCTTACCCTTGTAATAACGCGGAGTATAGTTGTACCGGGTATTCTTTCTGATTTTACCTAAATTGATTTTCAAAACTGTAGATTGTTAATTGATTCAAATTTACTCAAAATGCTTCAGAATTCCGAAGTCTTGGAGTGTTAATAAAGAAAGCAATAACAATGCCGTTTTAAGAATAGGAATTTAGAAGATTAGCCTTTATAGAATTTGGCATCTTTTCTTAACTGGGCCATTTTAATTGCTGCAATTGCTGCTTCTGTCCCTTTATTACCATGCTCTCCTCCACTACGAGCACGGGATTGTTCTATATTGTTATCTGTAAGTACGCAGAAAATCACAGGAATATCTGTTTGAACATTTAAATCTTTTAATCCCTGGGTTACACCTTCACAAACAAAATCAAAATGTTTG
>CAXGBX010000013.1:0-16103 GCA_964008195.1 uncultured Flavobacteriaceae bacterium | reverse complement strand
AACCTATTATGCTGAAAATTTTAATGAAAAGCTTTGTTTTTAAACACAGATCATCCTATAAAGAAAGGGTCATTATACAGTCTCTTTTAGAAGATAATAAGTCCAAATCTTTCATAGCAAATAAGCTGGATAGATCCCGATCGACTATTACCAGAGAAGTCAATAGATGGATCACTAAACCAGGGGAATATTACAATGCAGATATAGCCAATTACATTGCTAAAGACGATTACCTCAATAAGAGAAACAAGGACAAAATAAGCAGCTTTAAAAGGCTCTGTATTTATGTCTACAAAGGACTTTTAAAAGACTGGTCACCGGAACAAATCTCTGGAAGAATCAAGAAAGATTATCCCAATGATCCGGTGATGACTATTTCTCACGAAGCTATCTATCAGCACATCTATAAAAAGCCACAGGCCAGGCTTAATTTAAAGCTCATAAAGCTTCTGGCAAGAGGAACCGGGAGAAGAAAATCTAGAATTAGACGTAGAAGAAAAGGAAGCAGAATTATCGATCAGGTCAGCATTGATAAAAGACCAGAGCATATTAACTTAAGGCAGGAAAGCGGTCATTGGGAAGGAGACCTCATGGTTGGATCCAATCACAAAAGTGTCATTGGAACTATTGTAGAACGTAAGTTTAGATATACTTTAATCGTAAAATTAAATAACAAAAAATCAGATCACGTCAGTAAATTATTCTCTAAAACCTTAAATAAAATGGATCCAATCTTTAAGAAAACCATGACCTATGATAACGGTATTGAAATGGCAAAACATAAAAAAATCACTCAAAACACAGGAATGAAAATTTATTTCGCACATCCCTATTCTTCTTGGGAAAGAGGTACCAACGAAAACACCAATGGACTGATCAGAAGATACCTTCCAAAAGGAACCAGCTTTGCTAAAATTGATCAAAAACAATTACAGATCATACAGGACAAACTCAATAACAGACCTCGTAAAATTCTGGGTTATAATACACCACAAGAAATGATGGATCTCGAACGAAAAAAATTATATTTGAATACTTAATATTTTAATACGCTTTGTTGCGTTACAACCTTGAATCCAGCTTTTAAAGAGATTTCTCCCTTTGGTCGAGATGACAATCTAAAATGCTACAACTTGTCATTTCAAACGAGACATAGCGACTGAGAAATTTTTTATGTACGACTACTATTTCAGATAAAAATTATCTTAGATCGAGCTGCTTTTATTTATTTTTTACTGCAAAAACACCCTTTTAAGTTCTTCTGAAATCTTTACAGGTTTTTTACTTTCCTTATCCAGCAAGCACCAGGTGGTCTTCGCTTCAGCCAGAACTTTATCGGTATCTGCATTTTTAATGATCACGTGTCTTACTGAGGTCACGTGGGTAACATCGCCAACGTATGTTTGAAGAGAAATATTTTCTCCCAGGAATGCTTCTTTTTTGTAGCTAATTTCATGCTTTACTACCACCCAGATCACACTGGATTTTTGTTCTGCTGAAGCTCTTGTTTCCCAATGTTCTTCTGCCACATCCTGAACCCATTGCACATATTCTACATTATTTACATGCTTTTGTTCGTCAAGATGTTTCTTATTAACAACTAATTGTTTTTCATAAATTTCAGGGTTGATTTCCATTACTTCTCGATAATTTTCACTTCAAAAATCTTATCCCATTTTTTTCCAGTAATATATAATTTACCAGTTTCAGAATTATATGCAATTCCATTTAGCACATCATTGGCAGGATCAAGTTTTTCAGTATTTCCAAGTTCTTCTTTTAATCCCTTGAAACTAATGATTCCTTCAATAGCACCGTTTTCAGGATTGATGATCGCAACACTGGGAAACTGGTAAGTATTTGCATATATTTTTCCATCAACCCATTCTAATTCGTTGAATTTAGATTTTACAGAAGTATTGGTAGTTGGCTGAATAAAACTTTTCTCTGCTAAGGTTTCAGGGTCAAGTATCCATATTTTTTCTGTACCATCGCTTTTAAAAATCTTCTCTTCATTATTACAAAGTCCCCAGCCTTCTTTACTCTGATTGTATCCAAAACTTCCGGTTTTCTCGAACGTGTTGAGGTTATAAATAAAACCTTCGCCTTCCTGCCAGGTGAGTAGATAAAGCTTGTCTTTCAAAATGGTAAGTCCTTCAGCGAAATATTGATCATCAAGTTTTATTTCTTTTAAAACATCACCAGATTCTAGCTGTACTTTTCTCAATTTTGATTTTCCATACTGCCCTATACTTTCATACAAAGTATCACCATGAAATTCTAATCCCTGCGTATAAGAAGTAACATCATGCGGAAATGAATTTACTATTTCATAAGTATATACTTTTGGCGACTTCGTATTTAAGATCAAAATATTCTTTGAAAGGGTATCTGTTGATTCTTCAGAAAAAACAATTGCTTTCAATACCTGATTACCAAGAAGTGTATTTTGCAGATTGATTTCAAAATCTCCAGTTTTTGAACTTTGCAGGTATTGATCACCTAAATAAAAAGAAACGGAGTCCATCGTTTTCTCTTTTTCATTAATTATGGAAGCATTCAGTTTTTCATTGAGCTTAAATTCTGACTTATTTTCGACGATTTTCAGAGAAAAATCAGATTTTTTATTCCCATTATTGCTTCCGCAGGAAAAAAATAAGAAGTTTAAAATAAAGAGCGACAGTAAGTTAAATTTATTCATCATAAAAAAGGCTTGAATACCGGGCTAAATTAACCAATTCACATTAAAAAAAGCTTGCGAAAAGATACAAAGATTGTATATTTGCAGCGGCAAGTCCCACACAACCAGCTCCTGCTGAATCCCCCAGGGCGGGAACGCAGCAAGGGTAGGCGGTCGTAGCGGTGTGATGTGGGTCGCTTGCCATTTTTTGTTTCTACTAATTCCTAAATTTATTGCATATTTGTGCGATATGAAACAAGGGGAGTCTTCAAAAAAAGTGGTGCTAATTACTGGCGCTTCTTCCGGAATCGGAAAGTCTATCGCGACTTACTTAAGCAATCAGAATTTTAAGGTTTATGGCACCAGTAGAAATCCTCAAAAATCTTCTATAGAAAATTTTAACCTGGTCGCATTAGATGTTACCAAAGAAGAAACTATAAGCTTGGCTATTCAGCATATATTTCAGCAAGAAGGTAGAATTGATATACTTATTAATAATGCTGGTGTAGGAATTACCGGTCCAATAGAAGAGACACCAGAAGTGGAGATCAAGAAAGCATTTGATACGAACTATTTTGGTCCTTTAAATATGATCAAAAATGTACTTCCGGTTATGAGAAAGAACAATACCGGTCTTATTATTAATATTACTTCAATTGCAGGCTATATGGGCCTGCCTTATCGTGGTATTTATTCAGCAACCAAAAGTGCGCTTGAAATTACTGCGGAAGCCTACAGAATGGAATTAAAGCAATTCGGAATTAAAATGACGAATGTAGCTCCCGGGGATTTTGCGACCAATATTGCTTCGGGAAGATATCATGCACCCGTAACCAAAGGATCGCCCTACGAAAAAGTGTATGGAGATACGCTGAAGCTTATGAATACTCATGTTGATGCAGGGCAGGATCCGGAACTTATGGGGAAAGAGATATTAAAAATTATCCAGACGAAGAATCCTAAAGTTCATTATAAGGTAGGGGAAAGGTTACAGAAAATTTCAGTAAAACTGAAAAGTCTGCTACCCGATAAACTATACGAGAAAATGCTAATGAAGCATTATAAATTGTAATTTTGGTACGATTAGAAATTATATTTCATTAATTCAAAATAACACACAACTATGAAATTTTTTATTGATACTGCCAATCTGGACCAGATTAAAGAAGCACAGGATCTAGGTGTGCTGGATGGAGTAACTACAAATCCTTCGCTAATGGCGAAAGAGGGGATAACCGGTAAAGACAATATTTTTAAGCATTACAAGAAAATTTGTGATCTTGTTGAAGGAGATGTAAGCGCAGAGGTAATTGCTACAGATTTTGACGGAATGGTGAAAGAAGGTGAGGAGCTTGCTGAATTACATGAACAGATCGTGGTTAAAATACCAATGATAAAAGAAGGAGTGAAGGCTCTGAAATATTTTAGTGACAGGGGCATAAGAACTAATTGTACACTTGTTTTCTCACCAGGTCAGGCCTTATTGGCGGCCAAAGCAGGTGCATCCTATGTTTCTCCATTTATAGGTAGACTTGATGATATTTCTACAGATGGTCTGAATTTAATTGCTGAAATCCGTCTGATTTATGATAACTATGGATTTGAAACTGAAATTCTTGCGGCTTCTGTAAGGCATACCATGCACGTTATTGAATGTGCTAAGCTTGGAGCAGATGTAATGACCGGTCCGCTTTCATCAATCGAAGGATTATTAAAACATCCATTAACAGATATAGGTCTTGAAAAATTCCTTGCAGATTACAAAAAAGGAAATAAATAATTTACACCAAACTATATAAAAGGCCGTTAACGCGGTCTTTTAATTTTTATTTAAATAGGTAAGTAATTTTTCTTCAAAATCAGGACTGCCAATATTTAAATCCCCTTTTATGATCTTTCCATCAGCAGAAAGAAGAATTACTTTATAAAGATATTTTTTGTAGATTTCATTACTTGCCTGCCTTTGGGTTATCTGGAATTGCTTTTCTTTATCATATCCAAAGGTTTCAATGGTTCTTAACCATTCTTCAGTTTCATCAAGGTCTACGTTTATACCTATAAAATCGACTTCAGGATACTTTTTTCTTAATTTTTGAACGTACGTATTTTGAATACGGTGTCTTGAGGGAGCATCCATGGACCAGGCATAGCTGATAGTAGGCTTATTTATAACAGCTTCCCAACTCGTAATTTCATTATCAGTATTTCTTATTTGAAGTGAATTTAAAGAAGTGCCAACGAAGTAATCCCTTTGCAGGTCTGCTAGGGCTTCCATACGATCTATATCTGTATAATCAATTTTTTCAAGCAAGTTTAAAATAGAGTCTATCCGTGATTCAGTTTCAGCCATAATGATCATTTGTGAAGCGAATCTGTCTAAAAACTCATTCTTTAAGGGTTGGAGGTTGGATAAAGAATCTATGAGAATGACGCGGCTTTCAAGATTTTTAAAACTATTGAGATTATAACAGTCATCGTGATCTCCATGTTTCTCAGAACAATATTCCAGGGCTCGTGAGCGGAGATAATCATCTATTAAATTGGTGTAGACGTAATAGTCTTGTAATTGTTCATTATTGAAATCTATCTCAGATCGGTAATCGTAGAAGTTTTTAGGGATTTCCTGTGCTTTTTCTCTATAGTATTTTTTTAACAAGAAAGTATAGCGTTCCCTAAGATCATAATATTCATAATCTATACTGGTTCTAGCAATCTCCAGAAAATCTTCCGAAAATTTATGTTTTTCATTCAGGTTTTCCAGATATTGAAATCTTTCTTTTCTAATAGAATCTGTGATTCTGGCAAATTGAGCAGGTTCAATTTTATAATAGGTAAGAATAAGATCATTGTTACCCTGATTTTTCAGGAACATATCCAATAAGAAATTGCTCTTATTAGCTCCCTCACCACTGAAATTTAGTGATTCGTCAAATGACATGGTATTTAGCCAGATCACGATACTATCGCCAGGTTCAGTATAGATAATCTGACTTTCAGGAGGATGTCTGAAAATATAAATCCCGCCTTCTAACTTTTCGAATTCTTTTCCGAATTGATTGTTTTCATCAAGATACAAAGTATCTATGGTCTTATTTTCTTTGGAAATTACAATAAAATCTGTCTCGGGATTGTTGATTTGACCACCTATGTAAATTGAATTTGATTCTTCAGGATTACTATTGCATCCCGAGAACAAAAGCGAAAGGCATAAGCTCAAGTAAAATAAATACTTCATTTGCAGTAATGGGCCAAAGGGTATTTCGGCGTACCCTATTTTTAACAAATATATAAGCTGCTTAAGGCGAGGCTTGTTAAGTGTGCGTTAAAACAAATATTTAAAACGTTAATCTTTCTTAGTAAGATTGATTATAACTATTTTTGCAAAAAATTTAATTAAATCTGTTTATGCTTTCAGTATCAAATCTTTCTGTACAGTTTGGAAAACGCGTTTTGTTTGATGAGGTAAATACTACATTTACTCAGGGAAACTGTTACGGGATTATTGGTGCCAATGGTGCCGGAAAATCTACTTTCTTAAAAATCCTTTCAGGAAAATCTGAACCTACTTCTGGTCACGTTCATTTGGAGCCGGGAAAGCGTATGTCTGTACTGGAGCAGGATCATAATGTTTATGATGAATATCAGGTTCTTGAAACAGTTATGAGAGGGAACAAACCCTTATTTGAAATTAAGACACAGATTGATGCATTGTATGCCGATTATTCAGATGAAAACGCTGATAAAATTGGAGAATTACAGGTGGCATTTGAAGAAATGGATGGATGGAATGCAGAAAGTAATGCTGCTTCTATGCTTTCTAACCTTGGGATTAGAACAGAACTTCATACTTCCTTGATGAAAGATCTTGATGGGCAGCAAAAAGTGAGGGTGTTACCTGCACAAGCCTTGTTTGGCAGCCCGGATGTTTTGATAATGGATGAGCCTACCAATGATTTGGATTATGAAACTATTAGTTGGTTGGAGAATTTCCTTGCGAATTATGACAACACGGTAATTGTGGTTTCTCACGACCGTCACTTTTTAGATTCGGTTTGTACACATATTTCTGATATAGATTTTGGAAAGATCAATCACTATAGTGGTAACTATACCTTCTGGTACGAGTCTTCTCAGTTAGCTGCAAGACAAAGAGCACAGCAGAATAAAAAAGCTGAAGAGAAAAAGAAAGAGTTGCAGGAATTCATAATGCGATTTAGCGCAAACGTAGCTAAAAGTAAGCAGGCGACCTCCAGAAAGAAAATGATTGATAAACTTAATATCAATGAAATTAAGCCTTCCAGCAGAAGGTATCCTGCGATCATCTTCGAAAGAGAACGTGAAGCCGGAGATCAAATTCTAAATATAGAAGGATTAGAAGCCAGCATAGAAGGAGAAACACTTTTTAAAAATGTGGATATAAATCTTGCTAAAGGTGATAAAACGGTCATTTTTTCAAAGGACTCCAGAGCAACTTCTGCTTTTTATGAAATTATCAATGGAAAAGAAGATGCAGTTAAAGGCAAATATCAGTGGGGTGTAACTACGTCACAATCTTATCTGCCTGCAGATAATTCAGATTTTTTTGATAACGATCTTACGCTGGTAGACTGGTTACGTCAATGGGCAACTTCAGAAGAAGAAAGGGAAGAAGTTTATATTAGGGGATTCCTAGGTAAAATGCTTTTTAGTGGGGAAGAAGCCTTAAAAACCTGTAGGGTGCTTTCCGGAGGGGAGAAAGTTCGTTGTATGCTGAGTAGAATGATGATGATAAGAGCTAACGTGCTTATGTTGGATGAACCAACAAACCATTTGGATCTGGAATCTATTACCGCATTTAATAACTCTTTGAAGAACTTTAAGGGAACTGTGCTTTTTACAACACATGATCACGAATTTGCCCAGACCGTCGCAAATCGTGTCATAGAATTAACTCCGGGCGGAGTGATAGATCGTTACTTGAGTTTCGATGAATATATGAGTGATAAAAGTATCAAAGAACAGAGAGAGAAAATGTATGCTGTAAAGGCTTAAATTTTATCTCTTATAAAATTGAAGAGGCTGTCTAAAAAGTCCTGATTTCGTCAAGCTGAATTTAATTCAGCTTATAATTGATTCTGATTTTCAATTATTTAAGATCCTGAAATGAATTCAGGATGACGTTTTCCGACTATTTATACAGCCTCTTTTTTTTGGCTAATTCAAATTACTCTAGAATACTCCACCTCCTCCAGATTCATCATTATCACGGCTTTTGCGTTTTAAAGCCTTGTTTTTTCCACCGCCAAACCGATAAGAAAACCCTAAATAAACTGTCTGGGTTTCTCCTTTGAACCTGCCTGTCTGCTCAAAGGGTCGGCCGCCTTCAATTCGGAATTCCTGAGTGTCAAATACATCATTGAAATTCAAACTCAGTGTAGCTTTATCGTCTTCCAGAAAAGAATATCTGGCACCAAGATTCATAAAATACATAGGTTCTATATCTAGCTGAAGATCCTGGCTGCTACTTCTGTAAAATCCGAAAACCGAAAATGTCAGAGATTCAGTAGCTTTTAGATTGTGATTGGTCCTAAAAGTAAAGGCCTTGTTGTCTATTTCAATAAATTCACTTCCCGCTACACCTCTAAGAGTCTGGCCGTATAATTCCAGTCCCGTGTTGGTGCTCCACCAATCGGTGAATTGGTAATTTGTTGAAAATTCAGCACCATAAGAATTATTTGAATCATAATTGGCATAAGTCAGAAAAATTGAGCCGGGATCATCCTCTTCAGTTGTAAAAACCTGATTGATCTCATCCTGGGTTCTACGGTAAAAAACACCGCTGGTAAGGCTTCCTTTCTTTCCAAGCTTCCGGGTATAGTTTAATTCGAGGGAATTGGTGAATTGCGGTTGTAATTCTGGATTACCGGCAACTGTGAGTCTTGGCGAAGCAATTTCTCTAATTGGGTTTACCTGACCAAATCCCGGTCTATCCACTCTGCGACTATAACTTAACTGATAGGTGTTTTTCTCTCCTGGGGTATAGGTAATAAATCCTGAAGGATATAAAGTAAAATAATCATCTTCAAATACTTTTTCTCCGTTATAGATAGCATCTACGGTAAAATTTTCCAGCCTGGCGCCCACCTGGTAAGACCATTTCTCAAAAGTTTGTCCAAATGTGGAATAAAGGCTATAAATATCCCGGTTGTATTGATAATCACTATTGAAAAATTCAGGATTGGTGGTTTCATAATCATTATCAGTGTTCAGTAACCGCACTTCTGCACCTAATTCAAGTTTGGAGATGTCACTTAAAGGATTGATATAATCTATATTTCCCGTAAGATTCTGCCGATTCTGAAGTACGAAATCTGTATAAGGAGTGAAATCAATTTCAGCATCCCTAAAAGCGATATCAGTGTTTTCCTCCTCTTCAAAATCATTAAAATCCAGCTCAAATTGAATATCATGTCCATCCTTTTCAAAATCATGATCAAAAAGAAAATTGTAGGCTGAATTCCTGTTATCAATATTAATGTCCAGGAGTTGAGTAAGGCTTAAAGTAGGATCGTTATTATCTGTAACTGAAATAAACCCTTCTGGCCCGCCATCAAATCTGCCTTGATTTGTATAAAAGGAAAGTGTGTTCTTCTCATTTAAATAGAAATCTACTCCAACTTTATATAAATAAGAAAACCTTTTGTTATCCACGCTAAATACCTGTTCAATATCCTGTTCAGGTAAAAATATGGTTCCACCGTTTTCTCTCGGTCCAAAATTAGTTCCCAGATTGGTGTAAAAATTGAATTTTCCCTTCCGGTAATTCATATCCAGGGTTCCGTTTGCCCGGGTATTTTCGCCCACGGTTAATCCAGTATTCAAATTCCCGTTGAATCCCTGATTTGCATTTTTATGCAAAACAATATTGATGATTCCACTCATCCCTTCCGGGTTGTACTTCGCCGAAGGATTGGTGATTAATTCAATACTTTTTATAGAAGTAGAAGGGATTTGTTTCAATAACTGGGCAGGATCCATATTAGTAGGTTTTCCATCTACAAGAATCCGAACATTGGAGTTTCCGCGGAGCGAAATATTACCATCCTGGTCTACATTTACCGAAGGTACATTCACCATAATCTCAGAGGCACTGGCCCCGGTGGTCATTAAATCTTTTCCAACATTAATTACTTTTCTATCCACTCGCTGTTCAATGGTCGTTCTCTCAGCAATCACCACCGTTTCATCCAGCATAGCAACATCGGGTTCCAGTTTAATTTGCCCTATTTCAATATTGGTATTATTTCTACTGATTTGAATTTTCCGGGAAAAGGTTTTGTATCCGATGAACTGAACCTTGAACATATAATCCCCTGCTTTAATATTTTCAATAAGAAAGCTTCCGTCTTCTGCGGAAGTGATCCCGGTAACGAGAGTTCCATCCATGTTATTCACTATGATGGTTGCGTATGGGATGGGTTCATTTAATTGCTGATCTATGACCATCCCGGAAATCTTTCCGACGGGATCATTAAAAGCTGAGCAAATTGAAGTTGTGACGAATAATAATGTAAAAATTAACTGTTTCATTTTAAGATTGATTTGATGGTTTATGTTTAACAAGTTACTTGGCATTACATAATAGATGAGCGCAATTTTCCAGTTTTTGATGACCTTGTACTTTAATGACGACTGAAAATTTCTTTTGTTACAGCTTTTTAAAAAAGAACCTGCATTCCAGTTAAGAAACGCAGGTTTAATGCAAAATCATCTTTACTAACACTAACCATCAAAATTAATAAGATGACCTCACAAGGTCCGGACCTCATTGTTAAAGACTTATAATAGTCTTAATTGTTACACCAATTTTTGTTTACTTTGAAATATGGATAAAAAAACATTGGTTTTAGGAGCATCGTTAAATACCGCCAGATATTCAAATCTTGCCATAAACAGGCTTGTGGATAAAGGAAAGTCTACAGTAGCTTTAGGTTTGAGGAAGGGAACAGTAAATGGGGTGGAGATCGAAACTGAAAAGCTGCCTTTCGAGAATATCCATACAATTACATTATATCTTAATGCAAAGAGACAGAAGGAATATTACGATTATATTATTTCATTGAATCCCTCTCGCGTAATCTTTAATCCCGGTACAGAAAATCCTGAGCTGTATGATATTCTTAGAAATAATAATATTGCTTTTGAAAACGCTTGTACCTTAGTGATGCTTTCTTCGCAACAATATTAAGCCCAGGAAAGTCAGTAATCCGTTCAGAATTAAAATAAAGAACCCAAATTCAAACCCGAACCACACCAGGCTGTTGATGCTAATAATGTAAGACAGTATTGGAGCGGCTATTGCCACCACTGGTACCAGTTTATCTTTTACATTCCAATTAGTGAAGAGGCCAAAAGCGTACAATCCAAGCAACGGTCCATAAGTATATCCCGCAAATTGAAAGAGTTTATTAATCACACTCTTATCTGCAATAGCATATTTGAAAGCTAACATTACCAAAATTAAAAGAACTGAAATTGCTACGTGAATTTGCTTTCTAATTCGTACCTGTTTCTTTTCATCATATCTTTTCTCTATATCTAAAATATCAATGCTGAAAGAAGTTGTTAGTGCCGTCAAAGCACTATCAGCGCTGGAATAAGCTGCAGCGATCAATCCAAGAATAAAAAATATGGCAACGGCAAATCCTAAATCTCCGCTGGTTGCAATTGCTGGGAAAAGATCATCTCTTACCTCAGTAACTCCATTGATATCAGCATAATCAGTTAAAAGAACTCCCAGCGCCAGGAATAGGAAATTGACAAATACCAGCACAATGGTAAACCAGAACATATTTTTTTGTGCGTCTTTCAAACTTCTGCAGGTGAGGTTTTTCTGCATCATATCTTGATCTAGACCGGTCATTACAATGGCTATAAATGCTCCAGATAAAAACTGCTTTACAAAATGATCTTTGCTCTTCCAGTCATCAAAAAAGAAAATTTGAGAATGTTCGCTTTCCGCCAGGTAGCCAAATAAATTGCTCAGGTTAAATCCCAGGTCTTCAGAAATAAAATAAATAGTGATCCCGAGCGCTAATAGCATAAAGAATGTCTGGAGGGTATCTGTCCAGATAATTGTCTTTATCCCACTTTTAAAAGTGTACAGCCATATTAATAAAATTGTGATGGTTACGGTTACGTAATAAGGCACACCCATGGCATCGAAAACGATGAGCTGTAGCACATTTGCTACCAGGAAAAGCCTGAAACTGGCACCCACAACTCTCGATAACAGGAAAAATGAAGCTCCGGTCTTA
Source organism: uncultured Flavobacteriaceae bacterium (assembly GCA_964008195.1). Classification (GTDB taxonomy): domain Bacteria; phylum Bacteroidota; class Bacteroidia; order Flavobacteriales; family Flavobacteriaceae; genus Christiangramia. Next base: position 4,127 of record CAXGBX010000013.1, on the reverse strand, counting down.
TAAGAAGCATTACCAAATCTACTATCCAGATAGGTATAAATAGAAGTCAGGTTCATTTTATAATAGAGCGGGAGAAGAACCTGGCCTATCACTGCATAACCAATAGTATACCCCAGGACTACCTGAAAATAACTAAAAGAATCAGATTCTACGGTTCCGGGAATGGAAATAAAAGTAATCCCACTTAAAGAGGCTCCAATCATCCCAAAAGCTACAAGGTACCAGGGAGCTTGTTTGTTAGCCTTGAAAAATTCCGCATTACTGCCTCCGCGGCCTGTGAAATAAGAGATTAAAATGAGTACTGCAAAATATGCAGCAATAAGAATGAGGACCTGATATGGTTGCATAAAGAGTAATTCTGCCGAGCAATTTACAAATTAAGTGCTAAGTAATTTCATCCGCCGAAAAAATCATAAATTCGCGTATGGATTTTTCTTCAAAATTACTGGAGCAGGCGGTAGATGAAATGTCTCAATTACCGGGGATTGGTAAGCGAACCGCTCTTAGACTGGTCTTACATCTTTTAAAACAACCTGAAGATCAAACAAGCCGGCTTTCAAATGCCCTGAAAAAATTGCGTCAGGATATTAAATTATGCAAGAATTGTTTTAATATTAGCGATACTGAACTTTGTGAAATTTGTGCGAACTCATCACGAATTTCAGAAATTGTTTGTGTGGTGGAAGATATTCGAGACGTCATGGCGATCGAAAATACCGGTCAGTATAGAGGACTTTATCATGTACTGGGAGGGAAAATTAGTCCTATGGACGGTATTGGGCCGTCACAATTAACCATAAAACCTTTGATTGAAAAAGTGCAGGCAGGAAAGATCGAAGAAATTATTTTCGCGTTGAGCAGCACCCTCGAAGGCGATACCACTAATTTTTATATTTTCAAACAACTGGAAGGTACCAGCATTAAAACTTCAACGATCGCTCGCGGAATTTCGGTCGGGGATGAACTTGAGTACGCAGATGAGGTTACCCTGGGCAGAAGTATTACCAATAGAATTCCTTTTGAAAATTCCATAAAAAGCTAGTAGACTCAATGTTTTTAAGCTGAAGAAAAATTAAAAATCCCAGAAAATTTTTCGATTGCGTAGCTGAAATTGTAATTTTAACAGGAATATTAAAGAGGAATACCACTATAAGAAAATCAGTAAAAATCAATTTTATTGATTTTTTAATACTTAACGAGTGGTATTTTGATTAAATTCGCAACTCAAATAACAAAAATCACATCTGATTTAAAGATATGGCAAAATTTGAATTAAAACTGCCCAAGATGGGTGAAAGTGTTGCTGAGGCAACTATTACAAGCTGGCTGAAGGAAGTTGGAGACACGATAGAGATGGATGAGCCGGTTCTTGAAATCGCTACAGACAAGGTGGATAGTGAGGTTCCAAGTGAAGTTGATGGTAAGCTTGTTGAAAAACTTTTTGAAGCAGACGAGGTTGTGAAAGTGGGACAGGTGATCGCTATTATAGAAACTGATGGAGAAGTTGAAGGTGGTTCTGATGAGGAAGACGAAGACGAGGAAGATCAAACTCCGCCGGTAGCAGCAGAAGTTGAAGAAACAGTAGAAAATGCGAAAGCTACAGCATCTGGAGATGCTACTAGTTCAGATTATTCAGATTCCTCCAGGTTTTATTCTCCTTTGGTGAAGAATATCGCCAAAGAGGAAAATATATCTCTTTCAGAATTAGATAAGATTGAAGGCACTGGAAAAGAGGGTCGGGTTACTAAAAATGATATTCTGGGATATGTGGAGAACAGAGGAACTCAATCACAAAAAACGGAAACTACTCAAGGAAAATCTATAGACACTAAAGGCCTGGAATCTAAAGTTTCCAAGCAGCCAGAGCCGGTAGTTAGCGGCGAAGATGAAATTATAGAGATGAGCAGAATGGGTAAAATGATCGCCCATCATATGGTAGACAGTGTTCAAAAATCTGCTCATGTTCAGTCTTTTATTGAGGTAGATGTAACGAATATCTGGAACTGGAGAAATAAGCATAAAGCTGAATTTCAGAAAAAAGAAGGAGAAAAACTTACGTTTACCCCCATATTTATGGAAGCAATCGCTAAGACTATCCGTGATTTCCCTATGATCAATATTTCGGTGAATGAAGATGCTACGAAAGTGATCAAAAAGAAAAATATTAACCTGGGAATGGCAGCAGCCTTACCAGATGGTAACTTAATCGTCCCAGTGATCAAAAATGCAGACAGGCTGAATCTTGTAGGAATGGCTAAAGCTGTCAATGACCTTGCCAATCGTGCAAGACAGAATAAGCTGAAACCAGATGAGATCCAGGGAGGAACTTACACGGTGACCAATGTGGGCACTTTTGGGAGTATTATGGGAACGCCTATTATCAATCAGCCACAGGTTGGAATTTTAGCATTGGGAGCTATTAGGAAGATGCCGGCTGTAATTGAAACACCTGAAGGTGATTTTATTGGGATACGTTATAAAATGATCCTTTCTCACAGCTATGATCACCGTGTGGTTAATGGTGCATTAGGAGGACAGTTTGTACAGCGGGTCGCTCAGTATTTAGAAAGTTTCGATAAAGACAGGGAGATATAATTCCTGTAAAATTTATAGAATTAAAGCCACGTTTTGCGTGGCTTTTTTCATTTTTATCGCAGAATTTTCAGACTTTTTACAGCTGAAATTTTTAAGCGGACTATCAAATTATACTAACTTTACTGAAATTTTAAATTATGGATCTTAAGCTTACCAAACCCATTTGTTTTTTTGACCTGGAAACGACTGGTACCAATATTTCCAAAGATAGAATCGTTGAAATTGCCGTCCTTAAAATTTTTCCAAATGGAAATAAAGAAAGTCATATCTGGCTGGTAAATCCAGAACGGGATATTCCTGCTGAAGTGGTTGCTATTCACGGTATTTCCAATGAAAAGGTGGCGAATGAACCTACTTTTAAAGAGCTTGCCCAAAAAATTCATGATCTAATAAAAGGCTGTGATCTGGGAGGATATAACTCTAATAGGTTCGATATTCCTTTGTTGGCAGAGGAACTTTTGCGGGCAGATATAGATTTTGAAATGAAGAATGTGGTAGCAGTTGATGTTCAAACCATATTTCATAAAAAAGAACAAAGAACTTTATCTGCAGCTTATCAATTTTACTGCGGAAAGGAGCTAGAGGGTGCTCACGGGGCTGAAGCTGATACCGAGGCTACCTACGAGGTGCTAAAATCTCAACTCGACAAATATGAAGATCTGGAAAATGATATGAAGTGGCTTGCCGATTTTAGTTCAAGAAGGAAGTTCGCAGATTTCGCAGGCTTTATCAGTTTTGATAAAAAAGGGAAAGAAATTTTCTCTTTTGGAAAGTATAAAGGCAAACATGTAGAACAAGTATTAGAAGATGAACCGGGATATTTTGGATGGATTCAAAATGCAGATTTTCCTCTTTATACCAAAAAGGTATTGACAGCTATTAAACTTCGTAAACTGAATAATAAGCTCAATTAATTGAAAAAGCTCCTACTTATTTTTACTTTTATACTATTGCATTCAGCCGTGTTTTTCGCTCAGAATAATACTATAGAAGGTGTTTTGGTTAATTCAAACACGAAAAAACCTTTGAGCTATGCGAACATTTTTATACTGAATAGTAATAAGGGAACAACATCTGATGACGATGGCTATTTCAGCATTGAATCTACTGATGCTTCAAAAGTTTTACGTTTTGGTTACGTCGGGTACCATTCGAAAGATTTAGATTTTACCAAGAAACAGCCAGATACCATAAGCCTTGTGCAGAATAGTGAACAGCTGACTGAAGTAATCATAATCCGTCCAAAATTTAAAAAATCCATTAAGATTAAGGGAGGTAAAGGAAAGAATAATATTGGCATTTCTAATACCAGCAATGGAGATGCCCCCGGTGCTTTGTTGCGCTATTTTGAAAAACCTTCAGAATTAGGAAATGAGCCCGCTTTTTTGAAATCTGCTGAATTTTACTTGTATAGAGGTCTGGAAAATGATAATCGAGATTATATTTTCAGAATTCGTGTGATGTCGGTTGCTGAGAATGGTAAGCCGGGATATGATCTAATTGAAAACACAACCTTAAAAGGGAAGTCTGGA
>CAXGBX010000012.1:0-16198 GCA_964008195.1 uncultured Flavobacteriaceae bacterium | reverse complement strand
AAGTAATGCTATCCAGAAAGTTACTGCTGGAAATTGGTGTTTGTGGCTCCTGGCTTTTTTCGTCAAAGAACTGCGATCTATACGCTAAAACCGATTCCACTTTTTTGTCCAGATAACCCGTTATATCCACTACGAAATCAGGCTGTAGGTTTTTCCATTGAATATAGTGATAGACATGCTTTGGTCTCCAGGCAGCCTGTTTATTACCGTCCATTATGGTCTCTATTTTTCTGAGCCCGCTTAAAAAACAAGAATCGCTTACCAATTTAGAACCTTTACCATGATCTATATGTCTATCTTCAACAGCATTGCATAAAACGATTTCCGGCCTGTACTTTCTAATAATCTTTATGATCTCCAGTTTATGCGCGGTGTTATTTTCAAAGAAAGCATCGCTAAATTCAAGATTATGGCGCATTTTAACCCCAAGTATTTCTGCGGCCGCTTTAGCTTCCTTATCTCGAATTTCTGCGGAACCTCTTGTACCAAGTTCTCCCCTGGTCAAATCCAGAATTCCGACTTTTTTTCCGCGATCTACTTCCTTTGCTATCGTTCCTGAGCAGCTTAGTTCCACATCATCAGGATGTGCGCCCACTGCCAGTATATCCAATTTCATATATCTACTTTCTAATTTTACTTTGTCTTATCTATCGCCTGAGTAAGGTCTTCTATGAGATCTTCAATTTCCTCAATTCCTACCGAAAACCTCAACAAATTATCCTTGATCCCCTGTTTCAGCCTGCCTTCTTCGCTTAACAAACCGTGAGAAGTTTGCGACGGCAATAAGATGGTACTTTCTACCCCGGCAAGGCTCATAGATGGCTTTATTAGCTGAAGTGACTTCATAAAATGAGAAGCATTTAGCTTTTCATCCAATTCAAAAGATAACATTCCACCAAATCCTTTCATTTGCTTTCTTGCTAAATCATGATCTGGATGATCTTTCAACCCTGGATAATATACCTTGGCAACATCTGCATGAGAATTTAAAAATTCGGAGAGTTTCATGGCATTATCGTTCTGGGCTTTCACCCTGATTCCCATCGTTTTTATACTTCGCTCAAGAAGCCAGACAGTATAATCACTTAAACTGCCTCCAAAATTCTTGGCCATCTGGAAGATCTTTTCGATATATTCTTCCGAAGAGATTACCGTCCCCGCAAGAATATCACTATGACCACCCATATATTTGGTAGCCGAATGTATCACCACATCAATTCCAAAATCTATAGGATTTTGATTTACCGGAGAAGCGAAAGTGTTATCTATCATGCTCACCAGCCCGTGTTCTTTTGCCAATTTTCCAACCGCTTCCAAATCTGTGATCCTAAGCAAAGGATTGGATGGTGTTTCGATATAAATCACCTTCGTATTATCTTTGATTTCCGCTTTTAAAGAATCTGCTTTGGCATCTTTAGCGAAAGAGTATTCAATACCAAATTTATCAAACTCTTCCGTAGCCAGGTTACTGGTTCCTCCATATAATGAATCCTGGAAAACCACATGATCCCCAGATCTTAAAAAGGCCATTAAGGAAGTGCTTACTGCCGCCATCCCGCTTCCGAAGATCAAAGAAGCCTCTCCATGTTCCAGTGCAGCCATCTTTTTAGCTAAAGCAACCTGGTTGGGAGTATTAAAATATCTTGGATATCTTTTAATTTCAACATCTTCAAATGCATAGGAAGTAGACATATACAAAGGAGAAACTGCTCCTTTGAATTCTTTATCCTCTAATTCACCTACATGCGTACAAATTGTATTGATCCCTTTGATCTTACTCATAAACTATCTTTAAAAAAATTGAGCCCTAATGTACTAAGAATTCTGATAAATGCTGTTATCAGCCTGTAAACTGAAATCCTTTTTCAGACAGAAGTTAATTAAAGTTAAACCTTACCCCCTAAATCAGGTGTTCACTTGATTTTTAGGTAACTTACCCGATAGACAAAAAATTTGAACAAATGAAGAATGTAAATGCATACGCAGCGAAATCAAATGATGCAGATTTAGAGCCATTTGATATTGAAAGAAGAGAAATTTTAGCAGACGATGTCAAGATCGAAATAGATTTTTGCGGAGTGTGCCACAGTGATATTCATCAGGTAAAGAACGACTGGGGAAACAGTAAATACCCTGTAGTTCCAGGACATGAGATTATTGGTCACGTGACTGAAGTTGGAAAAGATGTAAAGAATTATAAAAAAGGTGATCTGGTTGGTGTTGGTTGTATGGTAGATTCCTGCCAGGAATGCCAGTCTTGCAAAGATGATCTTGAGCAATATTGTGAAAAGGGGATGACGGCGACATATAACGGAAAAGACAAGCATCTTGGAGGTCATACTTTTGGAGGTTATTCAGAACAAATTGTGGTAAAAGAAAAATTCGTGCTGAAGGTTCCTGAAAACCTTGATACCAAAGCGGTTGCTCCACTACTCTGCGCTGGTATTACTACCTGGTCCCCATTAAGACAATGGAATGTAAAGGAAGGCGATAAAGTTGGTGTGGTTGGTCTTGGAGGCCTAGGGCACATGGGTGTAAAATTTGCAAGTGCATTGGGAGCACACGTGGTAATGATCACTACCTCTCCTGGAAAAGCTGATGACGCTAAAAGACTGGGTGCGCACGAAGTCCTGATTTCCAAAAATGAAGAGGAAATGAAAAAACACCAGGGATCTTTTGATTTTATTCTGAACACGGTACCAGTGGGACATGATACCAATCCTTATGTTGGCTTATTGAAACGTGATGCTACCATGACCCTAGTGGGAGCTATTGACGAAGTAGATATTCACGGTGGCGGACTCATTATGGGCAGAAAAAGGCTTGCCGGTTCTTTAATTGGAGGGATCAAAGAGACCCAGGAGATGCTGGATTTCTGTGGAGAGCACGATATTGTTTCTGATATTGAAATGATTGATATGCAGAATATTAATGAGGCATTTGACCGGGTGGTAAAATCTGATGTAAAGTATAGATTTGTTATAGACATGAAATCTTTAAAAAAATAATATGAGTTTACTTTCATCACTTTTAGGGAATGCCGGAGCTATTGAAAATGATAAACTGCAGGAGAATTACGGAAAATTACTGATCCCTTCTGAAAGGATTGAGGCAGGATTCAAGATCATCAGGGATACATTTATTTTTACTAATAAAAGGCTAATCCTGGTGGAGGTTCAGGGATTAACCGGTAGTAAAATAGAATACTTTTCAGTATTATATAAAAGTATTTCACGTTTTAGTGTGGAAACCGCCGGAAGTTTCGACTTAGATGCAGAGCTGAAGATCTGGATTTCAGGGGAGCAGACTCCATCGATTTCTAAGCGATTCAATAAGAAAGTAGATATTTATGAGGTTCAGAAGTTACTGGCAGAGTTTACGCTTTAAAGATTATTTCGACTGAACTTAAAACAAAGTCTTTTTATAAACAGTCGTTATGCTGAACTTGTTTCAGTATCTCATTAAATTTTATAATATGTTAAGCCACTTTTCTATAGTTCAGAAAGGTGGTTTTTCTTTTTTAAAGATATAGCAGAAACATGATTTTCCGGGTTGAGTTTATATCTTTGTTTTTTAGCATTTGTTGAACGATCAATATTTAAATTATGAGCCTACTTCTAACCAATATCAAAGAATTACTTCAGGTTAGGGAACCTGATATTTTGAAAGTTTCAGGAAGTGAAATGAAAGAACTTCCAACTATCAAAAATGCCTGGTTATTTATTGAAGATGGTAAAATAACCGATTTTGGTACTATGGGAAGCATCCCTGAAATAAATGCTGTTGAAACTATTGATGCTACCGGAAAGATAGTATTACCTACCTGGTGCGATTCTCATACACATATTGTCTATGCCGGAAACCGTGAACAGGAATTTGCAGATCGTATTAACGGGTTAAGTTACGAAGAGATTGCCAATCGTGGCGGAGGAATCCTGAATAGTGCTAAAACCCTTCAGGAAACTTCTGAAGAAGATATTTATAATCAATCTTTAGAGAGACTCGAAGAAGTAATGAAATTGGGTACGGGCGCCGTAGAGATCAAATCTGGTTACGGGCTTACCGAAGAAGCAGAACTCAAAATGCTTCGCGTAATTAAAAAACTCCGTGAAAATTACGAACTGCCTGTAAAATCCACATTTCTTGGAGCACATGCTATTCCTAAAGACTACAAAAATGACCCCGATGCGTATATGGATCTGGTGATCAATGAAATCTTACCCAAAGTAGCGGAACAAGGTCTTGCAGAATATATCGATATTTTTTGCGAAAAAGGCTATTTCAGTGTAGAAGACACTAATAAATTACTTACTGCCGCTAAAGAATATGGCTTAAAACCAAAAATTCATGTTAATCAATTCAATGCTATTGGTGGGGTAAAAGCCGGAGTTGAGCATGATGCATTAAGTGTTGACCATTTAGAAGTGATGACGAATGAAGATATTGAAGTATTAAAAGGCAGTAATACCATGCCTGTTGCACTTCCCTCCTGCTCTTTATTCTTAAGTATCCCGTACACTCCGGCGAGAGAAATTATAGATGCCGGACTTCCGCTTGCCCTGGCAACCGATTTCAATCCCGGAAGTACACCGAGTGGAAATATGAACCTGGTGGTTTCCCTTGCCTGCATTAAAATGAAAATGACTCCGGAGGAAGCCATAAATGCTGCTACTATTAATGGAGCCTATGCCATGGAACTGAGTAAAACGCATGGAAGTATTACCAAAGGAAAAAGGGCAAATTTCATCCTGACTAAAGAAATCCCTTCGTACACCTTCTTACCTTATGCTTTTGGAACAAATTCAATAGAATCTGTATATATCAACGGGAAAATAGTATAGTATGAAAGGACTGAAATTTTACCGGACCACAGATATTGAAAAACTAATTTCCCGAAGGAAAGGTGAAATCAAGTTCGGCGAAAACCTGCAATTTGTAAATAACCTGGATGATCTCGAAAAGAGTTCGGCCAGATATGTTTTATTTGGTATTCAGGAAGATATTGGGGTACGGGCTAATTATGGAAAATCCGGAGCGGCAAATGCCTGGAAAGCTGTTTTGAAATCTTTAGTCAATATCCAGGTGAATCGTTTCAATAATCCGGAAAATATCATTCTGCTGGGGGAATTGGATTGTGAGGAACTAATGAGAAAAGCTTCCAATATTGATGAAGCTGATCCTAATTATCACACCAAGCTTGGGGACCTTGTAAAACAAGTTGATCAATTGCAGGCAGATCTTGTTCAAACTATCATCTCTAAAGGTAAAATTCCTATAATTATTGGTGGTGGACATAATAATGCATACGGAAACATCAAAGGTGCGGCAAAAGCGCTGGAGAACCCTGTAAACATTTTGAATATCGATGCCCATACAGATCTTAGGCAACTGGAACACAGGCATAGCGGAAACGGATTTAGTTATGCTATAGAAGGACAGTATTTACGCAAATATGCTGTCTTTGGCTTGCATAAAAATTATACAACGGAATATATTTTTAAGGAAATGGATTTTTCGGAAAATATGAATTACCATTTGCTGGAAGATCTACTGGAATTTCCTGACCAAATAAATGGAAAATTTCGACAATGTCTGGAAACAATCGATCATTCAAATTTTGGCTTCGAACTGGATTGCGATGCAATTGTAGATTTTCCTAGTAGCGCTAAATCTCCATCAGGATTTTCCGTAGATCAGATTCGGAATTTTATCCGATCAATTTCCGGAAATGAAAACTGTTGTTATTTTCATATTTGCGAAGCTGCGCCTGATGATGAAACTGCGGGACAGGTGGGTAAGGCTATTTCTTATTTTATTTCAGATTTCGTAAGATAAAATCAAGATTTTTATTCAGGCTTTTTTTCTGAAATATTTCTCTGCCAGGGAAACTTCCCCTCTATCTCCAGTTCTATAGATAAACTTAAAAACGTCCTAATTAATACAATGACCCCAAGGGTAAGAACTTTATCCATCGTAGGTTCAGTGACCACGGTGGCTATGATATCTGCCGCTACCAGGATCTCCAGACCTAATAAGATACCCTTTCCCAATTCTTTTCGTAATAATTTATAGGATCTATCTCCGGTTTTTTGCCGTGCGACGATAAATCTGCCCAGGGCTAAAACTGTTCCAACCAGTATCGTAAGTACACCAGCAATCTCAATGATCCTGGCTATAATTTCAATATAAAGCTTGATATCTTCCATTTTTCATTTTTTTGCAGAGCACTACTCTACGGGTGCAAAATTTTCAAAATTCAGGTTTAAGACCCCTGTAAATATAACTGATTTAACAGATACAATCAGCGTAAGGGATTATCCAAACTATTTAATAATTTTAGGCCCTAAAATATACACTGATGAATATAGTTTCCTGGCAACCGGAATATTCCGAAGCATTTAAGAATATGAATTTACAATGGCTCAACGAGTTTTTCTGGGTAGAACCTCATGATGAAGAGGTCTTGGGTGATCCTGAAAAACATATCATCCAGCCTGGAGGGATGATACTATATGTCCAGGATGTTTCCGGTGAACTCATTAGTTGTGTAGCTTTGATGAAAATGGAAACAGGGATTTTTGAGCTTACGAAAATGGCTGTGAAACCGGAACATCGAGGTAAAAAAATCGGTCATTACTTAATGAAGTACACTATAGATTTTGCTAAAGGAAAGGAATGGGAAAAGCTGATAATTTATAGCAACAGAAAATTGGAAAATGCCATTCATTTATACAAAAAGTATGGTTTTGAAGAAATCCCAATCGAAGAAAATAATCCCTATTCCCGTGGTGATATTAAAATGCAACTAATCCTTTCATAAAGCTTTATTAATGCAGTAGAATTTCCATACTATCTTTTATACATTTAGGTAAAATATTTACTATGAGAAAAATAGCTACATTATTCGTACTTGGATTACTTCTTACTGATTGTAAGAATGAAAAGAATTCTGAAGAAACCAATGCTAAAACAGAAATAGCAGAGAATAAATCTTCCGGCGAAATGAACGCCGAATCTACTGATATTGGAATTATTCCAATTTCTCACGCAACGGCAGTTTTTAAATGGGGCGACCAGGTTTTTTATACCGATCCGGTTGGAGGAGCTGAAGCCTTTGAAGGTAAAGCAGAAGCAGATTTTATATTGATTACCGATATTCATGGTGACCACATGAACGCAGAAACCTTAAAAGCTTTGAATCTTGGGAAAACTAAAATAATTGTACCACGAGCTGTTCAGGAAAAACTGCCCGAAGAATTACAATCAAATCTTGTGGTGTTGAATAATGGAGAATCCAGAGACTTGATGGGATTTTCTATAAAAGCGATTGCCATGTATAATCTTCCGCAAAGCAAAGATGCAATGCATGTAAAAGGTCGTGGAAATGGTTATGTACTGGAAAGAGATGGCAAAAGATTATATATTTCCGGAGATACAGAGGATATTCCTGAGATGCGTAATTTACAGGATATTGATATAGCCTTAGTTTCTATGAATCTCCCATACACTATGCCTGTAGATCAGGCTGCAGATGGAGTTCTGGCATTTAAACCTAAGAAAATCATTCCTTATCACTATAGAGGAAAAGATGGATTTGCTGACGTTGAAAAATTCAAGTCACTGGTAAATGAAGGTGATGAAAATATTGAGGTTGAATTGATGGAATGGTATCCTGAAAAAAGCAACTAATGTTTAAAGCAAAAAGCCGTCTTTCTGTATTCTTTTGCACCTGATGATTGTAAATTTTTTTCGTTGGCTAAATCAAATTTAACAATAGATCATAAAAAATGCCTGAATAAAGAAGGATGACTTTTTTGATTTTTCTGAAATTCTAATTTAAAGATAAACACTATTTAAATATTTATCAAAAAAAAATACCCTCTAATATTCTGATTTTCAAATGATTTAAGTATGTGGAGTGATAAGCTATCCTAACTAAACCCCTGCAGTCGATCTTCTAAACGTGACAGCATAGTTTAGTTTGAACAGAACAGCTCCTTATATTCCGGGCGCTATGTAACTGTGAAGTATTCACTTTATATCTAAAAAAATGATCGGTGTATTCCAGTTTAGAATCGGTTGAAAGCGCTGTATATTTTATTTCATTTTCAGAAACTAGACTAGCCTTTCCTGCAATTGCTAAGAATATTATTGAAATCAATAAAACGGCAAGTCTTTTCATGCTGCTTGGTTGGATGTTCTATTTAAAAGACGACCAAAAAAGATAATCGTTACACGATTTACCCTAGTTTAACATTATTGAATATAAAACAGTAACACTTGCGAGTTGGATAAACAAAAAACCCACGCCTTTGGCGTGGGTTTTTACTATAAAAATTTAAAATACTAGGAAAGCACTTCCTGTACTTTATCTGCAGCTTCTTGAAATTGTACAGCACTGTACACTTTAAGTCCGCTATTGTCTATTAATTCTTTTGCAATATCTGCATTGGTACCTTGTAAACGAACAATGATTGGCACATTCATAGCATCACCCATATTTTTGGAAGCATCTACAATTCCTTGTGCCACACGGTCACAACGAACAATACCTCCAAAAATGTTTACGAGAATAGCCTCAACTTTATCGTCTTTTAAGATCAATCTAAAAGCTTCTTCTACTCTCTTTGCATCCGCAGTACCTCCAACATCAAGAAAGTTAGCTGGTTCACCACCTGCCTGCTTAATTAAATCCATTGTTGCCATCGCAAGTCCTGCTCCGTTCACCATACATCCCACGTTACCATCAAGATCTACATAATTAAGACCAACTTCCCTGGCTTCAACTTCAGTAGCATTCTCTTCACGAACATCACGCATTTCAGCATAATCTTTATGACGGAAAAGGGCATTATCATCTAAAGTAACTTTAGCATCAACCGCCATGATCAAGTCATCACTGGTCTTTAATACCGGGTTAATTTCAAATAAGGAAGAATCAGACTTTTCAAATGCTTCATACAAAGACATTACGAATTTTGTCATTTCTTTAAATCCTTTTCCGCTAAGTCCAAGATTAAATGCGATACGACGTGCCTGGAAACCAAGTAATCCGGTAGCAGGGTCTATTTCTTCAGTAAATATAAGGTCTGGGGTTTCTTCAGCAACAGTTTCAATATCCATTCCACCTTCAGTAGAATACATGATCATGTTACGACCAGTAGCACGGTTTAGTAGTACTGACATGTAATACTCTTCCGGCTCATTATCTCCAGGATAATAAACATCTTCAGCGACAAGCACCTGGTGTACTTTCTTACCTTCTGCAGAAGTTTGCGGAGTTACAAGATTCATCCCAATGATTTCACCTGCGATCTCTTCAACTTCTTTAAGGTTTTTAGCAAGTTTTACACCTCCACCTTTTCCACGGCCTCCGGCATGTACCTGAGCTTTGATCACGTGCCAACCAGTTCCGGTTTTTTCGGTAAGGTCTTTAGCAGCATCTACTGCTTCTTTGGCGTTTCTTGCCACGGTTCCGCGTTGAATGCGCACTCCGAAGCTGCTTAAAATTTCTTTTCCTTGATATTCGTGTATATTCATAATCAGCTATTTCTTCTGTATTAATTATGGAAGGCAAAAGTAACAAATACATACTATTGTACCAATCTTTTTTGAGCATCTTAACGCTTCATTAATCTTTGAAAGTCAATATCCTCAAAGGTTTCAAGAATTAAAGCCTTTCCACGAAAAGCTTATCGTAGAAATCCTTATTATTTCTAGCATGAGACAAGATTCTCTTTTAATTTAGATTTTTAATCATTCTTATGAATAAGGCTTTACTAGCACTTGCCATTGGCGGATTTGGAATTGGAATGACAGAGTTTGTGATCATGGGAATTTTACCTGAAGTTGCTGAAGCTCTAGAAATTACCATACCACAGGCCGGACACTTTATCTCAGCCTATGCTCTTGGTGTTGTAGTGGGCGCTCCCCTGCTTACTGTCTTCGGAAATAAAATTCCACCACACAAAGTTCTACTAGGCTTAATGATTTGGTTTACTATTTTTAATACGCTCTCCGCGTTTTCAAATTCGTATACGCTCTTATTAATTTCCAGATTTTTATCAGGTTTGCCCCATGGAGCTTTCTTCGGAATTGGTGCCGTGGTTGCTGGAAAATTGGCGAAACCTGGTAAAGACGCACAGGCAATTGCCATGATGTTCACGGGATTAACCGTTGCCAATGTTATTGGAGTTCCATTAGGAACCTGGTTAGGACAAAATTTTCAATGGGGAGTTGCTTTTCTAGCCGTAGGGGTTGTAGGGGTTTTAGCTATTTTGAGTGTAAAATTCTGGATGCCCAATCTACCGAATAATGAATCTGCCGGATTTAAAAAAGATATTAAAGCACTTAAGAAACCTGAATTATGGATGGTGATATTGCTAACAACTATAGGAACTGGCGGCTTTTTCGCATGGTATAGCTACATAGCGCCACTAATTACTGATGTCGCTGGCCATGAGGAAGGAATAGTAAGTTACGCAATGATCCTGGCTGGGCTGGGGATGGTTGCAGGTAATTTTTTAGGTGCCAAACTAGCAGAAATATTTTGCCCGATAAATGCAGTGATTATTGCCTTAGTATTTATGGTAATCGGCCTTATTTCCAACACCTTTCTGGCTTATGACCAATTAGGTGTACTTATAATGACCTTTATTTTGCCGGTGATCGCATTTTGTATTGCTACTCCTATTCAAATGGCGGTGATCAATTCAGCCAAAGGATCAGAAATGCTGGGTTCGTCGCTAAATCAAAGCGCTTTTAATATGGGAAATGCCAGTGGCGCCTATCTCGCCGGACTTCCTATTGCATACGGCTACGGAATAGTTTCTGCGCAATATGTGGGAGCCGCGATGGCAGGAATTGGTATCTTTATAGGAATTGGAGTGATTATGATAAGAAAGCAACAGGCTACAAGACTGGATCTGAGTAATTCTTAAATTGCCTCCTTTTCAGAAATAACAAAATGTATAAATCGGTTATATTTGATATATGCCTTATTCATCACTAAATAAGTAATTTATTTTTGCTCAAAAATATTCAAGACGAAATGACCCAGAAAGATTTGCTTGCCATCACTACAGAATTCGGTAGTCCGGTTTATGTTTATGATGCCGATAAGATTATATCCCAGTATAAAAGGCTTACCGATGCTTTTAAAGTGAACGAGCTTAGAATTCATTATGCCGTAAAAGCATTATCCAATATATCTATTTTGAAACTTCTGAATTCCCTGGGATGCGGATTAGATACGGTTTCGGTTCAGGAAGTGAAGCTGGGTTTAAAAGCTGGTGTAGATCCTTCTAAAATAATTTATACACCTAATGGAGTTTCTTTGGAAGAAATTGAAGAGGTAGTTCAGTTAGGAGTGCAAATCAATATCGATAATCTTTCTGTACTGGAACAATTTGGGAGCAGACATCCTAAAACGCCTGTTTGTATTAGAATCAATCCGCATGTGATGGCAGGTGGAAATTCCAAAATTTCAGTAGGTCATATCGATTCTAAATTTGGGATCAGTATTCATCAAATGCCACATTTACTAAGAATCGTAGAAAATACGGGAATGCATATTAATGGGATTCACATGCATACGGGTAGCGATATTCTTGATATTGGCGTTTTTCTTCATGCTTCTGAAATTTTGTTTGATGCTGCCAGAAATTTCAAGGAACTGGAGTTCATTGACTTTGGAAGCGGATTCAAAGTCCCGTATCGCGAAGGAGATATAGAAACCGACATTGAAGACCTTGGAACTCAGCTCACCAAAAAATTTGAGAAATTCTGTAAAGAATATGGTCGGGAATTGGCGCTGGCTTTTGAACCTGGAAAATACCTGGTAAGCGAATCAGGAAAATTCCTGGCTAAAGTGAATGTAATAAAACAAACAACCTCAACCGTTTTTGCCGGAATAGATACCGGGTTCAATCACCTTATAAGACCAATGTTTTATGGATCCCATCATGATATCACAAATATCTCAAACCCTGATGCAAAACCTCGTTTTTATAGCGTAGTGGGTTACATCTGTGAAACCGATACCTTCGGAAATAATCGCAGGATTTCAGAAATAAGAGAAGGTGATATTTTAAGCTTTAGCAATGCCGGTGCTTACTGTTTTTCTATGGCCAGTAATTTCAATTCAAGATATCGTCCCGCGGAAGTTTTATGGTATAATGGTAAAGCCCATCTAATAAGAGAACGCGAAACTTTTGAAGACCTTACCAGGCACCAGGTTGAAGTGAATTTTGATTCATCACCCAAACAACTGGTAGATAAAGACTAATCTTTAAGACTACAATTAGTTCTTTCAGAATAAAAAATAAAGTCCTCTTTCAATCTGAAAGAGGACTTTTTAATAAAACTCTAACCCTTTCTATCCTTTCAAATAGGTATCTTCATAATTAAAATAGGTAGATGTTATATAAATTAGATAAGGAGAAAAGCTTAGTAAAGAATATCAGTAGAATTGCAGATGAAGAAATTAATGCCTGTTTAAATTCTCTGGAAAACCTTAATATTCATGAAGCCGTTCATGATATACGCAAACGACTGAAAAAACTCAGGGCTCTATCCAGACTGGTTCGTGATGAATTGGGCAAAAAGAATTTTAAAGCAATCAATACCTATTTTCGCGATCTTGGTAGGGGGATTTCAGATTTAAGAGACCTTACGGCGCATCTGGAAACCATTGAATTATTGAAAGAGCGCTATGGAAAGCATATTTATGTAAATTTTTTTAAGGCCTTTACAAATAATATTACACAGGAAAGGGACGAACTGGAAGAAAGTTTAAGAGCTGAAAATTTCTTTACGGAACACCTGGTAGAAAAACTCAAAAAGGCAAAAGAGGAGCTTACCTCCTGGCCTGTTGAATCAGATAAAATTGATATCATATTACCTAGTATTGAAAGAGTTTATAAAAGAGGAAATAAAGCTCTCAAAACGGCTTATAAAACTCCCAAATCAGAAAATTTTCACGAGTGGAGAAAACGTGTAAAATACCTCTGGTATCAAACCTTGCTATTGCAAGATATCTGGCCTAACTTTTTTGATACATTGGAAGCCGAAATTCATCAACTGGCAGATTTTTTAGGTAATGATCACGATCTTATGGAGTTGAAAGAGAAAGTGCTTTCAGCAGATTTCGAACTGAAAGATGAGTCTCGGAAGGAATTAATGCTTGCACTTATCAATGAATATAGCAATTCTTTAAGAACAGAAGCACGTACGAAAGGTGAGCTTATTTATGCGGAATCGCCCAAGGATTTTAAAAAGAGAATAGGGAAATACACCGAAATTAACTGGGATTAATTCTTTTCAGTTCTCCTCAAATGGCAAGATTCGTGAAAAAACCTAACCAACATCCTTTATATTTTATAGCCATTCTTCCACCGTCAAATATTAGGGACGAAATTAGATTGATCAAAGAGGAGATTAAAAAGAATTATGATGTAAAACATGCATTAAAACTTCCTGCGCATATAACCCTTCAAATTCCCTTCAGGATTTCGGAGGAGCAAGAACTTCAATTATTAAACAAACTCGCTTCTTTTGTAAATGATATTGATCCATTTAAGGTAGAAATGGATGCATTTGGGCATTTCTCAAAAAATGTGATTTTTGTCAAAGTTTCAAATCACAGCCCTTTCATAAAACTTCATGCAGATTTAAAAGAAATGATTAACTCGGTTGTTGACCTTAAAAGCCATGAAATTTCTTCAAAAATTCATCCACACTTGACGATCGCCGTTAGAGATTTAAAACGAAGTGATTTTTCAGCAATCTGGCAGAATTTTGAAAATAAAGCCTATACAAACTCATTTATGGCGAAAAGCCTGGTACTTCTGAAACATAATGGCAAAACCTGGGACGTGATCAGAAAATTTAAGTTTTGAATTCTTTTTAGGATAATCACGGTTTTCAATTTTGAATTTCACTATCTTAATTTTCCATATTCCTTATTTAATGAACTCAAAATATTCCATTGCTATACATGGCGGTGCCGGCACCCTGATTAAGGGAAAAATGACCCCCGAGAAAGAGAAATCATATCGAGCCATCCTTCATTTAGCTTTAGAAGAAGGTTTTAAAATTCTTGAAAATAATGGTCCAGCCATAGAAGCTGTAGAAAAATCTGTAAAGATCATGGAAGACTCCCCCCTATTTAATGCTGGAAAGGGAAGCGTTTTTACTGCCAGCGGCACTCATGAAATGGATGCGTCTATTATGGAAGGAAAAAATCTCAACGCAGGAGCTGTAAGCCTAATCACCGGAATCAAAAACCCTATTTCCCTCGCGAAAATGGTGATGGAAAAGAGTGAGCATGTTTTACTGGCAGGAAAAGGTGCTATGGAATTTGCGAAATTGCATGGTCTTCAAATGGAAGATGAAACCTATTTCTATGATGAGTTCCGCTACCAGCAGTGGCAGGAGCTTAAGGGCACTACCAACTTTCAGCTGGACCACAGCCAGAAAAAAGATTCCAAATTTGGGACCGTGGGGGCGGTTGCCTGCGATATGGAAGGAAATGTGGCTGCGGCTACTTCAACTGGCGGAATGACCAATAAGAATTGGGGACGCATTGGAGATACCCCCATAATTGGGGTGGGCAACTATGCCAATAACCGTACCTGCGCAGTGAGCTGTACCGGCAGCGGAGAATATTTTATGAGAGGAGTTGTGGCGTATGATGTTTCGTGTTTAATGGAATATAAAAACCTTAGTTTACAGGAAGCGGCCAGCGAAGTGATTTATAAAAGACTTCCTAAACTAAACGGTGATGGCGGACTTATTGCCGTAGATTCCCAGGGGAATATTGCCATGCTATTTAATACGGAAGGAATGTACAGAGGCCAGAAAACTTCCGGAGAAGAAAGTTATATCGCGATCTATACGAGCTAGCGATTAGGAACAGGGGTTTCTATATGTAAAATCCTCACTTTATGTTTTAGAATATTAAACGTATCCCCATTAGCGAGAATATGGGTTTTAAGGTTGGTTAGCGACATCACCTCCCCTTTGCTCACATAACTTTCATTATTATGTTCTAATTCCGCAGGATCGAAGATAATGACCATTCCAGAACCTACCACTTCCATATAATTACAATCTTTTATTACCAGGCCTGTATTTTCTGCCAGCCCAATCCCAATAAGATGAGGAAATTTTGCCACGGCTTCAGCCAGTCTCCCAAACCTGCCGCGGCGGATAAAATGGGAATCTATAATTACACCGGGTAAAAACCCCATCCCTTTGTCCATTCCAACCGCGCCCTTTATAAAAGCCTCCTTTTTTTTGCCCCCTATAATCATTTCCTGGGACATACACATCGCACCCGCACTGGTACCGGCAATAACTATGGAACCATCCAGATGCTTTTCAGTTAAGATCTTATGAAGACGTGTTCCCGAAATTTTCTGGGTAATTTCAGATTGGTTTCCCCCTGAAAACATTACACATTTCGCATTGCGAACCATATCTATATATTCCTGACTTTCAGCCTGGCTTCGCTCTCTGATATCAGCAACCTTAACATTCTTGCAGCCAAGTTTCTGAAAAGCTTCCCGATAATTCTCCCAAACCTGATCAGGTATGCTGGAAGCAGTAGGAATTACGACAATTGGAGCTTGCGGACCTCCGCTCTCCATTACCACGCGGGAAAGTATACTGTCTTCAATATGTTCGGTATGGTATTTTTCGTTGGTACCAATGCCTTTATTTTCATTCCCCCCAATGGGAATTAAGGTTCCTTTAGAATTCATTAACGTAAAATTGAGAGTACTAAAATACGCTTGTTGGATTAAATAGTCTAATTTTATTTAATTCATTAAAAAACAATGAACTACCCAGATGAAAATTAGAAAAATAAGGGCCATGCGCGGTCCCAATTATTGGTCGATAAACCGGCATCAACTCATTGTTATGGTGTTGGATCTTGAAGAGATGGAAAGTTATCCTACCAATAAAATTCCAGGTTTTAATGATAGAATTATTAAGTTATTACCGGGCTTACAGGAACATTATTGTTCTGAAGGCAAACCGGGTGGATTTATTATGCGCCTGGAGCTGGGGACCTGGATGGGGCATGTCATAGAACATATAGCATTGGAGATTCAAACTATGGCTGGGATGGACACCGGTTTTGGCAGAACCCGTGACTACGGAGAGAAAGGAGTTTACCACGTAGTATTTTCTT
>CAXGBX010000011.1:0-16663 GCA_964008195.1 uncultured Flavobacteriaceae bacterium | reverse complement strand
AAAAGGCCAATTGTGTTCGCAATGGCCAATCCTAATCCTGAGATAGATTATCAGCTGGCAATGGACACTAGAAAGGATATCATTATGGCTACAGGCCGAAGTGATCATCCTAATCAGGTGAATAATGTACTTGGTTTCCCATTTATTTTTCGTGGAGCTTTAGATGTTAGAGCTTCCAAGATCAATGAAGAAATGAAAAAAGCGGCGGTGAAAGCCCTTGCCGAACTTGCTAAGGAAGCGGTGCCGGAACAGGTAAATATCGCCTATGGGGAAACCCGATTGAATTTTGGTCCAGACTATATAATTCCTAAACCATTCGATCCACGACTGATTGCAAAAGTGCCTCCTGCAGTTGCGAAGGCAGCTATGGAAAGTGGTGTGGCAAGACAGGATATTCAGGACTGGGATCGGTACGAAGAAGAATTACTAGAGCGAATGGGAAATGAAAATAAAATTACCCGCTTGCTTCTAAATAGGGCCAAAACCAATCCTAAGCGTATTGTATTTGCTGAAGCAGATCATTTAGATGTACTGAAAGCTGCTCAGATTGTTAGGGATGAAGGGGTTGGATTTCCTATTTTACTTGGAAGAAGAGAGATTATAAAGGAATTAATGTCTGAAATTGACTTTGAAGAGGAAGATGTAGTTATTATAGATCCAAAATCTGATGAAGAAGAAGAGCATAGAAAAAACTATGCGTATAAATACTGGCAAACCAGACATCGTAGTGGGGTAACAAAGTATGATGCTGAGAAATTGATGCGTGAGCGTAATTACTTTGCAGCCATGATGGTGAATGAAGGTGATGCAGATGCTTTGCTTTCAGGATATTCCAGGGCCTATCCTACAGTGGTGAAACCTATGCTGGAATTAATTGGAATGGCAAAAGGAGTGAGTAGGGTTGCTGCCACTAACGTGATGAATACTTCCAGAGGGCCTATTTTTATTAGTGATACTTCCATAAATATAGATCCGCCTGCCAAAGACCTGGCCAAAATTGCGCAAATGACGGCTCGTACGGTTCAGATGTTTGGGATGGAGCCTGTAATAGCCATGATCTCTTATGCAAATTTTGGTTCTTCTAAAGATCCCAGAGCTAGAAAAGTAAAAGATGCGGTTTCTTATTTACATAGATTCCATCCTGAACTGAATGTAGATGGTGAATTACAAACAGATTTTGCTTTGAACCGGGAGATGCTTCAGAGTAAATTTCCGTTTTCGAAACTAGCAGGGAAAAAAGTAAACACCCTTATTTATCCTGATCTTGATTCAGCAAATAGCACCTATAAATTGATAAAGGAGCTCAATAATGTAGATTCAATTGGACCAATTATGATGGGAATGAAAAAACCCGTTCATATTTTACAGCTTGGAGCCAGCGTTGAAGAAATGGTAAATATGGCGGCAGTTGCAGTAGTAGATGCTCAGGAGAAAGAAAAACGATTAAAAAAACAATAACAAACCGGTTTAAATCAAAAGGCAGAAACTGGATTTCTGCCTTTAGTTTATTTTACTACATTTGAAACCGAACACAAGTTTTTTTCATGATTCATCATTTAAAGGGACAGTTAATTGAAAAAACTCCTACCTACGTCGTAATTGATTGCAATGGAATTGGTTATTACGTAAACATTTCGTTGCATACATTTTCTTTGATTTCAGATTCTGAAGCCATTAATTTATATACGCATCTTCAGGTAAAGGAGGATGCTCATACATTATATGGTTTCGCAGAAAAATCTGAGAGGGAAATTTTCAGATTATTGATCTCGGTTTCCGGCATCGGAACCAGCACCGCGAGAACGATGTTATCTTCCCTTCAACCTGGAGAAGTAACAGAAGCGATTGCCAAGGGAGATGTTCCTACCATTCAGGGTATCAAAGGAATTGGAGCGAAAACTGCACAGCGGGTAATTCTGGACCTTAAAGATAAGGTCTTGAAAGTATTGGGTGATGATGAACTTTTTGTGTCTCAAAACAATACTAATAAGGAAGAAGCGTTATCTGCTTTAGAGATCTTAGGCTATAATAGACGCCAGGCCGGCAAAGTTGTAGAAAAGATTCTCAAAGATGATCCCGAATCCACCGTAGAATCTATTATAAAACTGGCTCTAAAAAAGCTGTAAGTAAATTGAGGAACTATTACCCGAAGTTATCTGTACCGGTACTCCTAATTTTCCTGATATTGCTGGTATTTTCAGTGGATGCTGTGGCTCAGGAAACGCCGCAGGATACCACTAGAACCGGCTATGCCATAGGGCAAATAGACCTTCCCGATCCTGAAAGTATCGAATCTCAATATGAGTATGATCCTATTCTTAACCGTTATTTCTATAGGGAAAGATTAGGGGAGATCAATCTTGGATTACCACTTGTTTTAACTCCACAGGAGTTTGAAGATTTGGTGTTGCAGCAGGAAATGCGTAATTATTTTAAGCTAAAAAACGATGCCCTTACCGGAAGAAAAGCCGGATCTGAAGATATACAGAGAGACCTTTTACCAGATTTCTATGTCAACAGTAATTTTTTTGAATCCATCTTTGGAGGCTCAGAAATTACTTTTGTTCCTCAGGGTTCCGTAGAACTGGATCTCGGGCTTCTTTATACAAGACAGGACAATCCTGCTTTTTCACCAAGAAACCAACGTAACATTTCTTTTGATTTTGATCAGCGTATAAGTTTAAGCATGCTTGGCCAGATTGGGGAAAGACTGGAGGTAACGGCTAACTACGATACAGAATCTACTTTTGATTTTCAGAACCAGTTAAAACTGGAATATACTCCTAATGAAGATGATATTGTTCAAAAAATTGAAGTAGGTAACGTAAATATGGCTTTGAACAATGCTCTTATTCAGGGCGCACAAAGCCTTTTTGGTTTCAAGACTGAATTGCAGTTTGGGAAAACTAGAATTACCGGGGTGTTTTCTGAACAAAAGTCGGAAAGAAGAACCGTAAATGTGGAAGGAGGGGCCACGGTAGAAGATTTTGAGAAATTCGCTCTGGATTATGATGCGGATCGTCACTTTTTCCTGGCACATTACTTTCGCGATACTTATGATGATGCCCTGGTGAATTATCCGTTTATCAATACCAATATTCAGATTAAAAGAATACAGGTTTGGGTGACCAACCGTACCAACAATATTCAGAATATCCAGGATACCCGGAATATTGTGGCCATTCAGGATCTGGGTGAAAGTAATATTCCCGGGAATATTGGTTTGGATACCCCGCCTGGTGGATTCTTTAATCAGCCTCCGGGTGCCTTTCCAGATAATACGGTGAACGATTTTAACCCTTTTGGGATCACAGGTTCAGGAGAATCTATTTTAACTCCGGCAATTCGCGATATTGCTACGGTAGATCAGGGATTTGGTCCGGTAACTGTTTCAGAAGGAATCGATTATGCTAAACTTGAAAATGCAAGGCAGCTTAAGCCTTCTGAATATACCGTAAATACTCAATTAGGATATATATCATTAAACCAGCGTTTGAGCAATGATGAGGTACTTGGTGTGGCATTTCAGTATACAATCAACGGAGAGGTTTTTCAGGTAGGGGAATTTGCAAATGATGGGGTAAATGCAACAAATGCCGAAAATCCTGATCAGCCTGATATGGGAACGAATACCAGGGCAAGTCAGAACCTCGTGGTGAAATTATTGAAAAGTACCATCATTAATGTAAATGAGCCTCTGTGGGATTTGATGATGAAGAATATCTATAGTCTTGGTGCCTATCAACTGGAGCAGCAGGATTTCAGGATGAATATTCTTTATACAGATCCGCAGCCACTCAACTATATCAAAGCTGTAGAAGGAACCACCTTGCCCGCAGACGTTGCGGAGACACCATTATTGCGTGTTTTTAGGTTAGACCAATTAAATAATAACAACGATCCTATTAATGATGGGGATGGGTTCTTTGATTACGTTCCACAAATTACTATAGATCCTGTAAATGGAAATATAATTTTCACTACCGTGGAGCCATTTGGAAGCCATTTATTTCAAAGGCTGGATGAAACCCCGAATAGTGGAACAGAAGATTATACCATACCTGAAACCTGGAACGAAAATCAGGAACGTTACGTTTTCAGGGCGATGTATAGAACTACAAAAATTCAGGCAGAACAGGAAGAAGCTGATAAGAACAAATTTCAGTTAAAAGGAAGATATAAATCTGCGGAAATAGAAGGTATTCCCATAGGTTTCAATCTTCCACCCGGATCTGTAACGGTAACCGCTGGTGGAAGGATCTTACAGGAAGGTGTAGATTATGTGGTGAACTATGAGTTGGGAAGGGTTCAGATACTTGATGAAGCTTTACTGGCCTCAGATATTCCCATCCAGGTGAATACGGAGAATAATGCGCTTTTTGGTCAGCAGACTAAAAGGTTTACCGGGTTGAATGTGGAACATCAGTTCAATGAAAACTTCCTTATTAGGGGAACTTTTATAAACCTAAAGGAGCGACCGCTCACTCAAAAAGCAAATTATAGCTATGAACCTATTAACAATACAATTCTAGGCCTGAATTTAAATTATAGTACAGAAGTTCCTTTTCTTACCAGATTGGTAAATAAACTCCCCAACATAGATACCGATGTGAAATCTAATGTATCTGTTCGTGGAGAATTTGCATACCTGCTTCCCGGCTCCCCCGGTTCTAATGATTTTGATGGAAAGGCTACCACTTATATTGATGATTTTGAGGCTGCTCAAACTTCAATAGATATCAATAACCCTTTAAGTTGGGAGCTTTCCAGTGTGCCTATTGGTTTTGGAGGAGAGCTCGCCAATGGAGAGCTTGGTGTAGGCTATAAAAGGGCGAAAATGGCCTGGTACACGATAGATCCAATATTTTATAGTAACAGAAGACCGGATGGGATTAGTGATTCTGATATTTCAACTTATGAGACTAGAAGAGTGGCTATCAATGAGATTTTTCCTAATGTAGATGTCGTTCAGGGGCAACCGCAGGTGATTTATACCATGGACGTAGCTTACAATCCCGAGGAGCGGGGCCCTTATAATTATAATCCGGCCGCTGCAGGAACTAATAATTTATCAAATCCCGCTGGTAATTTTGGTGGGATCATGCGCTCTGTAAATACCACAAATTTTGAGCAGTCTAATGTGGAGTATATCCAATTCTGGGTAATGGACCCGTATATCTATCCTGAAAATGCAGGTAGTAATGGAGGTTCTATTAAATTCAATCTTGGTAATATTTCTGAAGATGTACTTAAGGATGGTAGGAAGCAATACGAAAATGGCCTTCCGGAAGGAGAAGAAGAAGCAAATGTCATAAATACAGCCTTTGGGGTGGTACCGGCAGATAATTCACTGGTTTACGCCTTTGATACTGAAGGTGAGGCAAGAACCATGCAGGATGCTGGTTTTGACGGTATACAGGATGCAGAAGAAGCTATAAAATTTTCAGATTTCGCCGGGCTACCAGATCCATCTGCAGATAATTATGAGTATTTTTTGAATACAGATGGAAGCATACTTCAACGCTATCGGAATTATAATGGAACTGAAGGCAACTCTCCAACCCAGGTAACCGATACCGATAGAGGAAATACCACGCTACCCACTACAGAAGATATAAATCGTGATAACACGATGAATACCATCAATAGTTATTTTGAATATGAAGTTCCATTTTTCCAGGGGATGAATATCGATAATAACCGGTATATCAGCGACGTGAAGGAACTAACCACTACCTTAAGAAATGGGCAGGAACTTCCTGTGAGATGGATTCAGTTCAAGGTGCCAATTTTTGAGCCTACAGATGCTATAGGTGGCATTGCAGATTTTCGCTCCATCAGGTTCATCAGAATGTTTCTTACAGATTTTCAAGAGGAGACTATTCTAAGATTTGGAACTATGGATTTGGTTAGGGGTGATTATAGAAGATATAACCAAAGCCTGATTGAAGATCAAAGTCAAATTGAAAATCCGAATACCTTATTTGAGGTAAATGCGGTGAATATTGAGGAAAATGAGAACAGACAACCTATTCCTTATGTACTTCCTCCGGGAGTAGAAAGGGAAGAACTGTATCAAACCAATTCCAATATCAGGCAGAATGAGCAGTCACTTTCTTTAAGGACTTGTGATCTTCAGCCACAGGATGCCCGGGCGGTTTATAAGAATTTCCAGATAGATATGCGGCAGTACAAGAATCTTGAAATGTTTCTTCATGCTGAATCACTTGTAAACAGGCAATCCTTAAAAGATGGGCAATTAGTGGCATTTGTAAGAATGGGAATTGATTTTACCGATAACTTTTATCAAATTGAAATCCCTCTTTCACCAACACTTTTTGGAGCTACCACTCCTGAAGAGATCTGGCCGGAAATAAATAGATTGAATCTGGAGCTCGATCTTTTACAACAAATTAAAACTGCTGTTTTAGGAGATCCCTCTTTGGCATCAACCGAACTTAATTTCTTTACTGAAGAATTACAGCCAGTAAATGCAGAAGCACCCTACGATATGGGAAGATTAAGATTGGGGGTAAAAGGAAATCCTAGTTTCGGGAATATAAGATTATTGATGGTTGGGGTAAAAAATGGTACTAATGTAGATGGTGTTACAGACCTTTGCGGGGAAGTATGGTTTAATGAGTTAAGACTTTCAGACCTTAAAAGTGAAGGCGGTTGGGCCGGGGTGGTTAGTATGGATAGCAACCTTGCCGATTTTGCCAATATTTCTGCAACCGGAAGAAGAAGTACTGTTGGGTTTGGTAGCATTGAACAGGGGCCAAATCAGCGTAGCCGGGAAGATCTTAAACAATATGATTTTGTCACCAATGTAAATATGGGGCAATTACTTCCGAAGCAATGGGGAGTAAAGGTGCCGGTGAATTATAGCCGTGGTGAAGAGTTGATTACACCAAAATACGATCAGGAATTTCTGGATGTAGAGTTGGATACCAGGCTGGATAATATTCAGGATCCTGTAGAACGCGAAAGGGTAGAGCAACAATCTCAATCTTATACAAAAAGAGAAAGCATCAACGTAATCGGGCTGAGGAAAGAACGTGTTGGGGAGAAAACTCCAATGCCTTATGATATTGAGAACTTTGCTTTTTCAACATCGTATAATCAGGTAAATCATCGTGATTTCGTAATAGAGGAAGGTCTGGACCAAAATGTACGGCTTGGAGGAACCTATGAATTTAATTTTCCGGAGAAATCTGTGGAGCCTTTAAAGAATATAGCAGTACTGGATAGCAGTGATTATTTTGCCATTTTAAGGGATTTTAATATTAATTATCTGCCTTCAAACATCAATGCCAGTTCAAATATTTTCAGGCAGTACAATGAGCAACGTTTTAGATCTTTGGATTTAGGTGAAGATGATATTGAGATTCCCACCCTGTATCAGCGAAACTATCTTTTTGATTGGCAGTATGGGGTAAATTATAACCTCACCAGGTCTCTTAGCTTTGCGTTTAATGCCAGTAACAATAGAATTATTAGAAACTATATAGATGAAGAAGGTTTTGCTGATGATAGTATTGGCTTATGGGACAATTTCTTCAATATAGGAGAACCTAATCTACATTATCAAACCCTGCAGGTGAATTATCAATTACCATTGGAAAAGATCCCCGCCCTGCGTTTTGTTAAAGCAACCTATTCTTATACCGGCGATTTCCAGTGGCAAAGGGGCTCCAGAATTTATCAGCAGTTAGAGGGTATTCCAGATATTGGCAATAGTGTACAGAATTCCAATACCCACCAGATTAATGCTAACCTGAATATGCTGGATCTTTACAATTATATTGGGTTGAAGAAAAAAGAATCTTTGAGTGCGGGCAAGAGCATTCAGGAGCGAAACCGTGGGGTACCAACTTTGGGGCCACCAGATGAGAATGGGCAGGAAAATACGGAAAGTCAAAAACCAAGAACCAGCAAGGGATATAATACTTTTGTAGATATTGCAACAGGGATTAAAACTTTCCAGATAAACTACCGGAACAGTCGTGGAATATTTCTGCCAGGTTATACGGAAAGTGTAGGATTTATGGGAACTTTCAGGCCTACTGCTGGTTTTACTTTCGGGTTTCAAAATGATATTCGGCAAATGGCTGCGGAGAGAGGCTGGTTAACTTTATTCCAGAATTTTAATCAGCAATACACTGCGCTTAATAACGATCAGTTAGATTATCAGGCAGGTGTAAGTTTTCTGCCAGACCTGACTATAGAACTTACCGGGCGGAAGAATTTTTCAGAAAGTTATTCTGAAAACTATAAAGTAGACCCAAATACCTTGGAATATCAGTCGCTTACGCCATATACTTATGGAAATTTGAATATTTCAACCATACTTATAAAAACGTCATTTAATAATTCTACAGAAACCAGTTCAGAAATATTTGAAACTTTCAGGGCGAACAGATTGGAAGTTGCACGAAGATTGGCTCAGCAACGAGGGTTGGATCCAAATGATGTTGGGGAAGATGGTTTCCCTCGCGGAATAGGAAAAACCAATCAGGCAGTGTTGCTTCCTGCCTTTATTGCTGCCTATTCTGGACAGGATGCCGGCGATGTAAAATTGGGTGCGTTCAGGAGTTTTCCTATACCCAACTGGAATTTAAAGTACACTGGTTTGATGAGGGTAGAGTGGTTTAGGGACAAATTCAGAAGGTTCTCTGTAAATCATGGGTACAGGGCAGATTACACTTTGAATCAATTTCAAACCAATCTGGATTATAATCCAGCGAATCCCGAGGAGGTGAATCAGGCTGGAGATTTTAAGAATCCTATATTATTTTCTAATCTGGTATTGACTGAACTTTTTACACCACTGGTACGTCTGGATTTTGAAACTAAAGGAAACATTCAGATTCTTGCTGAAATGGAAAAAGACCGCTCGCTGGCCTTTAGTTTCGACAATAATCTTTTAACTGAATATAGTGGGAATGAATATACACTTGGTCTGGGATATAGAATTAAAGATTTAAAGATCGCCACCGCACTGGGCGGAAGGCGAAGGGTGCTGAGTAGTGATCTCAATTTCAGAACAGATATTTCTTATAGGAAAAATAGAACTATAGTGAGATATTTAGATCTTGCCAACGCTCAAACAATTTCCGGGCAGGATATTTGGGCCGTGAATTTTAAAGCAGATTATGCATTTACCAGGAACCTAACCGCAAGGTTCTATTATGACCATACTTTCTCTGAATATGCTGTTTCTACCGCATTTCCACAGACGACTATCAGATCTGGTTTCACGTTGATATATAATTTCGGAAATTAACGAAGCCTTATTTGAACATTTCGGCTAAAAAACTAACTTTGCGGTCTTATAAAACTAAACTATGAATATTCCACAAGAATTAAAGTACACAAAAGACCACGAGTGGGTTAAAATTGAAGGCGACACCGCTACTATTGGAGTTACAGATTTTGCCCAGGGAGAACTTGGGGATATCGTTTATGTTGAGGTTGAAACCCTTGATGAGACGCTAGATAAAGAAGAGGTTTTTGGTACGGTTGAAGCGGTGAAAACTGTTTCAGATCTTTATATGCCGCTTTCCGGTGAGATTATCGAGTTTAATGATAGTCTTGAAGATGAACCTGAAAAGGTGAACGAAGATCCTTATGGGGAAGGCTGGATGATTAAAATTAAACTTTCAGATACTTCAGAATTGGAAGATCTATTATCTGCAGAAGAATACAAAGAAGTAATTGGTAGCTAAGATATTATTATTTGCCGCTCTGCTTTATACCAGTGCCATTACTTATTTTTCTTTAATTGTAATGGACTTCAAGGTAAGTGTGGGTGGTTTTGATCCTACAGACAAAATGCTCCATGCCGGGGCATATTTGTTTTTAGCTTGCTTGTGGAAGCTATATTTTGTTTTTCAAAAACCTGATTTTAAGCGATATACATCCAATTTGTATTGGGTGGCTTTCGCATGTTTCGTATTTGGTATGTTAATTGAGGTTTTGCAGGGAACCCTAACCAGTTACAGGACACCCGATTGGTGGGATGTCGTGGCTAATTCTACTGGTGTAGTACTGGCTGTTTTATTTTTCATCGTCATGGCGCCGACAGTGAAAAAAGTAAAACAGAAAGTTTCCTAGCTAAATTATAACCTTTATTAACTCAACTTTTTATGAAACCTAAGAAAAACCCGAAAGTCGACCTTCGTCGGAAATGGGTTCTTTTTCTCCAGATTGGACTTATTTTAGTATTGTTTTTAACTCTGCAAGCCTTTGAATGGAAAAGCTATGATCCAGAACCTTTGGATAAGGAAAAGCTAAGTATGGATGTGATTGAAGATGAGCAGCCTCCGGTTACAATAATTCCTGAAAGAACCCCACCACCACCACCAAAGCCTATTGTTGATGTAATTGATGAGGTTCCAGATGATTCAGATGAACCTGAAGATAATGTAATCCCAACAGATCTCGATATTGAAGATATCCCTGAGCCGGAAGACATTGAAGAGCCAGATGATCCTGAAGAAATTGCTAAAGTACCATTTGACTTTATTGAGAATGTACCGATTTTTCCCGGCTGTGAAAGTTTAGACGGCAATGCTGCTCGTAAAAAATGTATGAGCTCTAAAATAAGTGATTTCGTTAATCGGGAATTTGATACAGGATTAGGTGCTAAGCTTAGACTTAGTGGTACGAATCTTGTGCTGGTTATGTTTGTAGTGAATAAGGATGGGCTGGTAGAACAAATTCAAACCAGAGCTCCACATCCTGAACTTGAAGAAGAAGCCAGAAGAGTAATAGGAGAATTACCAGAAATGAAGCCTGGCCGTCAGGGAGGTAGGCCTGTTCCTGTTTCATATACGATACCTATTCGGTTTAAAGTTCAGGAGTAATAAGAAGTATTTTAAAAATTTACTGAAGTTTTAATTACTTATTATTCCAGATAAATTTATTTTTTTAGAAAAAATCTTTATTTTAGCAACCCTTAACAATATAACGCATTATGGAACCTAAGAAAAATCCAAAGGCTAATTTGAACAGAAACAGGACTTTGTTTCTGCAACTTGGTCTTATTATAGTTCTATTAATAACCTGGAGGGCGATTGAGTGGAAAACTTATGACCCTGAAAATATAGATATAGGACAGGTAAATATGGACGAACTTGATGAAGAGGACGTGCCAATTACTGAAATGCAGAACACGCCACCACCACCTCCACCACCACCTCCGGCACCGGAAATTATTGAAGTAGTGGAAGATGAAGAGGATGTAGAGGAAGATGAAATTGAATCTACAGAAACAAATCTCGATGAGATTGTTGAGGTAGAGGAAGTTGTTGAGGCTCCTGTAGAAGAGGAAGTTGAAGATGTTCCTTTCGCGGTTATTGAAGATGTGCCAATTTTCCCAGGTTGTGAAAACTTAGGAAATAACAACGAGCGTAAGAAATGTATGAGTGAAAAGATCAGTAGATACGTGAACAAGGAGTTCGATACAGATCTTGGAGCAGAACTTGGACTTAGCGGAATAAACCGTGTAATTGTTCAGTTCAGAATTGACGAAAAAGGAAATATTGGTCAGGTAAGAGCACGTGCACCACACCCAAGACTTGAGCAGGAAGCTGCAAGAGTAATTAACAGTTTGCCTAGGATGAAACCAGGTAAGCAGCGTGGTAAGCCGGTAGGAGTTATGTACTCTCTTCCAATTGCATTTAAAGTTCAGGACTAATTTATTCCTACAAACTAATTTATTCCTACA
The DNA here is from genome assembly GCA_964008195.1 of uncultured Flavobacteriaceae bacterium. Taxonomy (GTDB): domain Bacteria; phylum Bacteroidota; class Bacteroidia; order Flavobacteriales; family Flavobacteriaceae; genus Christiangramia. The sequence continues at coordinate 4,932 of CAXGBX010000011.1, read as the reverse complement.
ATACTATATTTAAAATCCCTTGCTTTTAGCGGGGGATTTTTATTTTTATATAAATTCCCTTTTGGAAAAAATGTATATTACACCCCGAACATAAACCATAGGTCCCCGGCATATGAAGTATATTGTACTTCTTCCTCTTTTTATTTTAAGTCTGCAACTCACCGCTCAGGATGTTAATCTCTCTTCGGAAGTATATCCAGAATTTGACGAATGTGAAAATGTAGAATATTCAAATCAGGAGCAGTGTTTTAACCAAACACTTGTCAAATTGATTACCGCTAATTTTCAGGTTCCTGAAATCGTACAGAATGAATCTTATAAAGGTCAGTTAACCATTATTTTCGAAGTTGATGAATCAGGAAAATTCCAATTGATTTATCTGGATGCTGCTTATGAGGAGTTAAAAGAAGAAACTAAGCGTGTTTTTGAAGCTTTGCCTGCAATTAAACCGGCAACTTATAACGGGCGTCCTATCCATATGCAATTTAAAATGCCTCTAAAAATCCCGCTCCAGAATAATGTTCTGGTGCAACCCGTAGAAGCAGAAGATGAAATAGAGTTGAGGGATGACTCTGAAGAATTTCAGGAAAGAGGGACAAATAAACTCTCAGAATATGAGAAAATAAAATCTGATGAGTTTACCAGTCCGCGCTACACCAGTCAGATAAATATTCCACTTTCGCACGAATTCTACAGCAGGTTTGATGCTGATTTCAATGAAATTGGGACTAATACTCATTCAGCTTCCAAGCCTTTAATGTTTAGTGAGGTTAATCCTTATTACGATTTTGAAGAACATCGGGATGAACTTCTTCAGGATAGAAATACGCTAGCGGGTAGAAAATTATGGAATGAACATTTGATTAGATTCCAAACAGATAAATATTGGTTTACCATAGACCCAGGTTTTGATCTTCAGATAGGAAAAGATTTTGACCAGGCCGAACATGATTTTACTTATAACAATACCAGAGAATTTATTATTCAGGGAGGATTGGGTAAAAAGTTCAATTTTTATTCGGTGATCTATGAAAGCCAGGGAAGATTTGCTCAGTATTATAATAATTTCGCTGAATCTATAAGACCGGCGGGGGGAGACCCGGCAATTATTCCTGGGAGGGGTATTGCTAAAACTTTTATGGATGACGGCTATGATTATCCTGTAGCTGAAGGATATTTATCGTTTACACCTTCAGGATTCATTAATATTCAGTTTGGGCATGGAAATAATTTTATAGGGGATGGTTACAGGTCTTTATTGTTAAGTGATAATCCTTCGCCGTATCCATATTTAAAGCTGAACACCAAATTCTGGAAAATTAAGTATACCAATACCTGGATGTCTTTAAGGGATGTAAGGCCTGAGGTTACAAATAGCGGTTCCTTCAGAACAAAATATATCGCAAACCATTATTTAAGTTTAAATATTACCAAACGATTGAATCTTGGATTCTTTGAGTCGGTGATGTGGGAAAATGATAATGATCGTGGTTTTGATCTTAATTATTTAAATCCTGTTATTTTCTATCGTGCAATTGAATTTGCCACTGGAGCAGATGGCGGGAATGCTATTATTGGTCTTACCGGAAAATATAAAATTTCCAATCAGATGTATGCTTACGGTCAATGGCTTATCGATGAATTTTCTTCCAGCGATGTTTTTGGTGGAGAAGGCAGCTGGAAAAACAAACTGGGTTTCCAGGCCGGGATAAAATATTTTAATGCCTTTGATGTTGAAGACCTTTACCTCCAAGCCGAATATAATCAGGTGAGACCTTATACCTATTCCCATAACTCAATTACGCTTAATTACGGGCATAATAATCAATCTATGGCGCATCTTTGGGGTGCAAACTTCAGAGAAGTGATTGGAATTGCCAGATATAGAAAAGACCGATATTTTGGTTCTGCTAAGTTGATCTTTGGTGAACGTGGTTTTGATTTTTCTGAAACCGGAGATTATTTTGGGCAGGATATTTACAGGAATGAAGAAGATCGTCCATTTGATACTGGTGTGGAAATAGGGCAGGGGAATACTACCAATTCTTTTTATTCTGAACTGGAAGCCGGTTATATTGTAAATCCAACCACTAATTTGAAGCTTTTTGCCAGTTTTATTTACAGGGACTTCAATCCGCAGGCCAATACTCCTGCAAACTTTGAAAACTCTACCACCTGGATAAATTTTGGTTTAAGAACTGATATTTTTAACTGGTACTTTGATTATTAGCCATTTTTGCTGCTGAAAATTAACACATTGCCATCCTTGCCAAAACCTAATTAAGGAGTATCTTTGCGCCAGTTAAAAAAAAGCTTTTTTGAGCAACACTCGCGTACATAATCCCAGCGCTTCCATCCTATCAGATTTTAAGGAAATTACCAAGATGAGATTGGCTATAAGCGTAGTCTTTTCTTCGGTTGCCGGGTATTTTCTGGGCGCAGATAATATAAATTTTGTCACCGTTACCCTGTTGGCTATTGGGGGGTATCTAATGGTAGGTGCTTCTAATGCCTATAACCAGATTATTGAAAGAAATCTGGATGCATTGATGGATCGTACCAAAAACAGGCCATTGCCCGCTGGAAGAATGTCGGTAACCACTGCTTTTATCATTGCAAGTGTATTTACAATCTTAGGATTGGTGGTTCTCTATATTATCAACCCGAAAACGGCGATGTTTGGTGCGATAAGTATCTTTCTGTATGTAAGTATTTATACCCCACTTAAAACTAAAACCCCATTATCAGTTTTTGTGGGTGCTTTTCCGGGAGCGATCCCTTTTATGCTGGGGTGGGTTGCGGCGAGTGGCAGTTTCAGCATAGAGCCTGGTACCTTGTTTATGATACAGTTTTTCTGGCAGTTCCCCCATTTCTGGGCGATTGGCTGGTGGTTGTTTGATGATTATAAAAAAGGAGGCTTTTTTATGCTGCCTACAGGAAAAAGAGATCGTGGAACGGCAATCCAGATAATTCTATATACCTGTTGGACGATCATGGTGTCATTAATCCCGGTATTTGGAGTTACTGGTAAGCTATTTCTTACTCCAGTTTCAGGAGTTATTATATTACTGCTGGGCTTAGGAATGCTTTATTACGCGATTAGATTATTTAAAGAGAAAACTGCCGAAGCAGCGAAAAAATTAATGTTTGCAAGTGTATCCTATATCACACTTCTGCAAATAGTTTATGTACTGGATAAATTTATTAGAGAATGGATTTAACTCAAGGAACTGATGAGAAGAAGCATGGCCGGGCTAAAAAGATGATGCTCTGGTTTGGTATCATAAGTATGGTGATGACCTTTGCAGGTCTTACAAGTGCTTATGTAGTGAGTAAGAATAGACCGGACTGGTTAAGTGATTTTGAACTTCCGATATCTTTCTTGTGGAGTACCCTGGTAATTGTAGGAAGTAGTATTACTCTGATGCTAAGCAAGAAAATGATTAAGGATGGGCATAGGCGTAACGCAAGTGCTTTTCTGATAGGGACGCTTATACTTGCAATACTTTTTGTAGTATTTCAATTTTATAGCTTTTCTGAAATAGTACAATCGGGCTACTATTTTACGGGCAGTGAAAGTACGATCACAACTTCTTTTATTTATGTGCTGGTTTTAGTGCATTTAGCACACCTGGCCATAGGAATCATAGTGCTTTTGGTTTTAATTTATAACCATTTTAAACAACGTTATAGCGCAGGACAAATGCTTGGATTTGAGCTTGGTGCGACTTTCTGGCATTTTGTAGACCTGCTATGGCTATACCTGATTTTCTTTTTATATTTCTTTAAATAATAAAATTGCGTATTTTTGCGCATCCTTTAACATTAAACTACTTCTATGGAGGCGACTGTCGTTAGAACAGGCACAGAAGGCAAAACCTGGGGCGGTGGTAACGAGCCACTAAAATCGAGTTACGGAAAGATGATGATGTGGTTCTTCATCCTTTCAGATGCTTTAACATTCTCAGGATTCCTTGCCGCTTACGGTTTTTCAAGATTTAAATTTATCGATTCATGGCCTATTGCCGATGAAGTGTTTACTCACTTTCCTTTTTTACATGGGGTAGATGCTCCTATGTATTATGTGGCATTAATGACATTTATCCTTATTTTTTCATCTGTAACCATGGTATTGGCAGTAGATGCCGGTCATCATATGAAGAAAGGTAAAGTAACCCTTTACATGTTCTTAACTATTATTGGAGGGGTGATCTTCGTAGGTTCTCAAGCCTGGGAATGGAAAAACTTCATTAGCGGGGAATATGGAGCAGTAACTACCAAAGGAGGCAATGTACTTCAGTTTATTGATAGCGAAGGAGAGCGGGTAGCCCTTTCTGAGATCGCTGTGCCAATAGCTGGTGATCGCGTGGAGCATGAAAGTAATACCGGTATCTGGTTTGACTCCGGAAAAGATCTTCCAACTTATAGTCTGGATGAAGTAAAAGCTGGATTTATTCAGAATGAAGACCTTCTTATCAGAACTCAAATGCTTAACGACGATGGTGAAAAAACCATTCTTTCCAGAGAAGAGTCTTTAATGAAATTAAATAATGATGCAATTGGAACTGTAGAAGGTGCGAACCTTGTTGAGAATGAATATGGAGTTCCATTATTCGCAGATTTCTTCTTCTTTATTACTGGTTTTCACGGTTTTCACGTGTTATCTGGGATAATCATTAATATCATTATTTTCTTTAACGTGGTTATTGGAACTTACGAAAGAAGGGGAAGTTATGAAATGGTTGAAAAAGTTGGTCTTTACTGGCACTTTGTAGACCTTGTATGGGTATTTGTATTTACATTCTTTTACCTGGTTTAATTCAGAAATAAATAATTATGGCTCACGATACTACACACAATAATGGATCTGCAACCAAGAGAATTTGGTTTGTATTTGCAATTCTTTCAGTAGTTACTATTGTAGAGGTAATT
>CAXGBX010000010.1:0-17135 GCA_964008195.1 uncultured Flavobacteriaceae bacterium | reverse complement strand
AATTAAAGTTATTTTTGAACTTAACTTACTGTCCTAATTTTTGGGGAATGATTAAAACGTATATACTTATTAGCCCTTCGACATCGCCGAGCGACAAGATGTAATATTGGGATCTTTCAAAATAAACAATAATCTAATTAGGTGTATAAGAGGTTTCCTGAATTTATTTCAGGATCTAAACATATCTTATTTTCGGATTTTCAGAATATAACGATAAGTAAAAATATTATCCTTTAGAATGCCATTAAGGATTCTTCTTGACCTAGGTTAATCAAACAGGTTAAACTATTTATAATCCTTCCAAGTAGCTAGAATTGCTGATATCTGAGCCCTAATTTTGCCTTCTCAAGGAATAATAAATTAAAATTTTAGAATGATGGAAGATAATATTAAAGGTAAAGTAGTCATAATTACAGGAGGAAGCAGCGGACTTGGCGAAAACACAGCCAGGCATTTAGCATCTAAAGGAGCTAAGGTTGTAATTGCTGCCAGACGTAAGGAAAAACTGGAAACTATTGCCGAAGATATCAAGAAAAACGGAGGCGAAGCCTTGGTTGTGAAAACTGACGTTACCAATAGGGCAGAGGTGAAAAACCTTATAAATACCACCAAAAAAGAGTTCGGAAAAATTGATGTGCTTATTAATAATGCCGGACTAATGGCTATCGCACCGATGGCTGAGGACAAGGTGGAAGAATGGGATAAGATGATAGATATCAATGTAAAAGGTGTGCTATATGGAATTTCTGCAGCATTACCGGTATTCCAGGAACAAGGACACGGTCACTTTATCAACCTCTCTTCAGTTGCCGGAATCAAAGTATTTAGCCCGGGAGGAACGGTTTATAGCGGAACAAAATACGCGGTAAGAGCCATTTCAGAAGGTTTACGCCATGAAGTTGGTGGAAACATTAGAACCACCACCATAGAACCGGGAGCTATAGATTCTGAATTGAAGTTCGGAAGTAGCCATGATGAAAGTTCTGAAAATGTGAAAGAATTTTATAAGCAGGCGATCCCGGGGGATTCTATTGCCAGAGCTATTGCTTATGCCATTGAGCAGCCAAATGATGTAGATGTAAATGAAATCGTGATCAGGCCAACGGTTCAGGAATTCTAGGTTTATGGATATTTGATTAGTCAATAAAAAAGTCCTTCAGAATTTTTCTGAAGGACTTTTTTAGTAAAATATGTTACCTGATTACTGAAGAACTGCTTCTCTCTCAGTTTTTACTTTATAATCTGTATATCCTTTCGCTCCGCCTGAATAGAAAGTATCCTCATCCCAGGAATCCAGTTCTACATTTTGGGCGAATCTCTCTACAAGATCTGGATTGGAAATAAAAGGCTTTCCAAATGCCACAAGATCTGCTTCTCCATCTTCAATAACAGTATTTCCTTTTTGCTGATCGAAATTGGAATTAATCATCAAGTTTCCATTATAGATCGGGCGATAACGTTTAGCGATATCTGTTTCAGCAAAAGAAATCTCAGAAACATCTGTAAAAGGTTCTGAAAGGTGCAGGTAGGAAAGATTATACTCATTCAACTTCTTAACAATATAATCGAAAGTAGGAATGGTTTCTTCATCCATCGTCATTCCAAACAGCCCGTGCATGGAAGGGTTTAAACGAATCCCAATCCTGTTTTCAGGCATCACCTCTTTTACCGCGTCCAGTACTTCAAAAAGAATTCTTGCTCTATTTTCCATGCTTCCTCCATATTCATCATTTCTATGGTTGGAAGTCGCATTGAAAAATTGGTGAAATAAATATCCGTTAGAGGAATGAATTTCCACGCCGTCGAATCCTGCTTCCATAGCATTCTTCGCCGCTTGCTTAAAATCTGCAATCGTTTGTTTTATATCTCCAATCGTCATTTCTCTTGGGGCTACGGTATCTTTAAAGCCTTCCGGGGTAAAAGATTTCGCGTTGGGATTTACCGGTGATGGTGCCAGGGGTAATTCGCCATTATGAAAATCTGGATGGGACATCCTGCCTACATGCCAAAGCTGAATAAAGATTTTTCCATCGGCTTCATGAACCGCTGAGGTAACCTCTTTCCATCCCTCCACCTGGGCTTCTGTGTGGATTCCCGGTGTATTTATATAACCAACGGCATCTTTGGAAACCTGTGAACCTTCAGAAATTATTAAACCTGCGCTTGCACGCTGTTTGTAATATTCAGCATGAAGTTCACGGGTAGGTTTTTTTTCTTCATTATCTGCGCGACCACGCGTCATGGGGGCCATCACCACGCGATTCTTTAGTTCTAAATCACCTAATTTATAAGTTTTTAAAAGTGCTTGTGTACTCATTATTTTTATCTTCAAAATTGAGCACAAAAATACCTGAAAACAGGCTCTTAAAAATTGATTTAGGTTAACCTGAATCGTTAAAGCTTGTTAAGTATTACATAGATTTTCTAATGCGGCTAAGGCTTTCAGGCGTGATGCCCAGATAATTCGCAATATGGTAATTTGGAATTCTTTGCTCTATGGAAGGATAGGTTTTACAAAAATCTATATAACGTTCCCGGGCATCCATTTGTAAGCTTGATAATATCCTGCTTCTCAAAGCGACAAAGGCGTTGGTGGTTTTGATCCTGAAAAAGCGTTCAAATTTTGGAATTCGCTCATATAAAGGTTCCAGAATTTCTTTCTTAATACCAAGCAAATATGAATCTTCAATAGCCTCAATATGAAGTGAAGCCGGCTCATTCTTGAAAAAGGCTTCAAAATCGCTTATCCACCAGTCTTCGATAGCGAACTGCAGAATATGTTTATTTCCTTTTTTATCCAGGTAATAGGCTTTTAAGCAACCTTTTAGTACAAAATATTCATATTGCACCTCCTGTCCCGGTTTGATAAGGAAGTCTTTTTTAGACACCTTCCTTTCTACCAGTAAGCTAAGAAATTCCTCCATTTCCACTTTATCCAGTTGGATGTGCTGTTGTATATGTGTAGCTATTTGCTGAAACATTTCTACTGTGAGATTCAATAAGTAAAATTACACATATTATATGTGAATTTAATTACCGAATCATTTTACAAAATTTAAGAAACCAATCAATTTGAATCTATGTATAATCCTAATTTTAGAAAATTAGCATAATTCCTGAAAGGCATAATAAGCCCAGAATCACCTTTTTTAGCAAATGCTCATTTAATTTCATATAGACCTTTTTTCCGAGGAAAATAGCGAGGATAAAAAAAGGGATTACAAACAAAGAATTATATAATTGGTTCCAGGTTAAGATTCCGCCAATGGCGAGCGCAGGGATCCTGATAAGCGTGACCAGGCCCAAAACGCCAAACATGGTAGCCCTGAACGTGCGCACATCTGGGGTGGCATTTTTTACGACCATTACATATAATGGCCCACCCGTAGAGAAAACCCCGGAAAAGAAACCTCCCAGAAAGCCAAAAAGGTATTTCATTTTAGGTCCCAGTTGCAGCTCGCCTTTTGGCCTTAAACTATTCAGCACAAAAAGAATGATGAATATCCCCAATGCTTTTTTTAATATCAGGGGTTTTGCGTACACTAAAAGAATGATTCCCGCGACAACTCCAATTAACGAGGAGATTGCCAGTTTCTTTAATAGTTGCTTATCTATATTATGGCGTTCTTTATAAACATAGTAAGGGGTGGAGATCAAATAAAAAATAGACAGATAGGCGATGGCGCTGGGTAAGGACATCACAAACAGAAGAAAGGGGAGGGCAATGAGCGCGCCTGCAAAGCCAATAATGGTTTGAATAAAGAATCCCGCAAATATTCCAATTATCAATAATAAAAGCATCATATCCATGATACAAAAGTAGTTTGGGATGGATATATTTTAAAATTGATTCAGCGGATGTTATTTGAATTTGCCGTTTAAAAACGTAATTTTAGATATAATAAGCATTTATTTATGGCAGACGCAATAGATCTTAAAATTATAAGCAGGTTACAGCTGAATTCCAGAGCTTCTTTTGTGGAAGTTGGTAAGAAAATCGGACTTTCCCCTTCTTCGGTAAGAGAGCGGGTACAAAAGCTGGAAGAAACCAATGTAATCAAAGCATACGGACTAAAGTTGGATTACAGCAAATTAGGTTACGGGCTGGAGGTGATGATCATGCTGAAAATGTTCAGTGGGAAATTAAAGGAATTTAATAAGCAGGTGCATGATTTTCCGGAGATTAAGGAATTATATAGAATTACCGGCCCACATAATATTTTTATGAAGGTAGTGTTGAAAGACCAGTCCCATCTACAGCAATTTATAGACCGGCTTTTATTGTTTGGGGAACCAACCACCCATTTGATCTTATCAGATTTCAGTGATTCAGATTCAGGGATATTTTAGATTTTAGGGATGTTCTTCAAGTGAATATTATTGCTTCTTCAGGATATTCAATTCTCTGGATTTTATTACGTAGCCTATACGTATCATATTTACATGTTCGTCATAGTTTATAAGGCTTTCAGCATAGCCATTAAACCATTCCAGCATAAAATATTGATTGGACATTTTGAACGGACGGTATAATAGCCTGGCACGATAAGCGCCCTGCCAGTTCCACTCCAGGCCTTTTCTAAGCATTAATTTACCAATTAACCGCTTCGGAATAAAATTATGTTTAATATTTAATTCTGCAGGGCCTATATAGTCAAAAAGATCAGGGTTGCCATCCTTGTAAAGGAATGGGGCCCAGGCTTCAGCAGTTATAGTGGTTTTTTCACCAATCATGGTGGAATATTTTAATCGAATACTGTTCCAGCTTCTGGAAAAAATGCTGTCCCTGCCATTGGACTCATGTTCAAAGGAAACAGAAGCCAGACCTACAAGCCTCTTTTTATTATTATAAATAGGTTTCCCCAGTCCCAAGCCCGGGTTAAAATTTATTTCCTGAAACGGACTCGAATTTTCATAAATATTCCAGAAGGCTTTTTGGGTATAGGTTAGAAACAGGTACGTATCCCAGGGTAGCGTGTTCCTGGTCATCAATTGTTTAAAACTTATCTGGTACTTTGCATCTGCGGTACTTTTATTTATATCCTCATTTAAAGGGATACCGGAAATAAAATAATTATCCTCATGGATTGAAAAAGACGGAGCCTTTTTAATAATTGAATCCACACTTTTCTTATTGATTCCCTGGCTGTATAGATGTTGGAAACAAAATGCGAAACCGGTTAAAATGCAACTGAATATAATTTTTTTCATATTTTCTTTTTAAAAAGAAAAGTACCGTCCCGTTATGGCTTGGCAACGGCACTTTTCAGAATTCAACTTACCAATTTTGAAGTCATTTATTTGAAACTAAATAAAGATGATTGAAAAATAAGTGTGATGCTAATGTAATTATCCATCTGTTTCGTCTTTTTCAGTGATTTGGTTCAATTGATTTTTCTTGAATACCAGCGTTCGGTGAGGGAAAGGAATTTCTACTCCTTCAGCATCAAATCGCTTCTTGATACTTTCATAAAGCTCACATTTCATTACAAAAGCGGAAGCAAAATCCCAGGCCCATGCCCAGGCCCGAATAGTTACTGAAGAATCTCCCAGATTGGTAACTCTTACTATAACTAAAGGAACTCCGTTTCTTAGATCCTGATTGGTACGGTTATCGTAAAGATTAGGGTGGGCCTCACATTCTTCTTTCATGATCTTTTTTGCGAGGTCTATATCACTGTCATAAGAAATTCCTACTTCTATCCACTGGCAGATTTTCTTTTCTTCCAGGTCATAATTGGTGACTTTTTCTTTATTGATGATCGCATTGGGAATCACGATCATTTTATTTTGGTAATTTTTGATGATGGTATGACGAAGGGTAATATCGGTTACCGTACCTACGAGAGTATCAGTAATTTTAATTACATCTCCCACCCGAAAAGGCTTAAATGAAATGATAAAAACTCCGCCTACAAGATTGGCCAATGCTTCCTGAGAGGCTACCCCAACCACAATGGCCAGAATACCGGCGCCTCCAATGGCGGTTTGTGCAATACCCCTTAAAGCGGGGAAAGCCAGGGCCGCCAGGATAATTCCGAAGAAATAAACTCCGAAAACACTTAAATACCTTAAAAATTTATAGCTGGTAGGATCTCCTCCAGTTGAAGTTGTTCTTTTAATTGCACGTGAAAATAAGGTTTCTACAATACTTGCTCCTACGATGGTAAAGACTAAAACAAAACCGAGATAGAGGATGATTTCAAAATTTCTGGTAGCAACGTCATATTTATCTTCAGAAATGAAAATAAAACTTAAAGCGGCGAGTCCTAATATAATCCATAAGGTGTTCAAAACCCTTTTTACCAGATTTATAGTAGTAGGTTCTTCATTTGGATATTTCTCTTTGGCCTTTTTTACAAGCCATTTATTAGAAATTCTGGTAATTAAGAGAAGTAGAAGAACGATGCCAATTACCACAATTGCAAAAATAATTGCCTCCTTATATGTATCCCAAAATTCAGTCATTTTTTTTCTTTTTATTATATCTATACAAAGCATAAACTGGAACAAAAATGAGTGCTAACCCACCTATTCCAATAATTAATAAGATTTGAGCTCCTTGTAAATGAAGTAGCTTAAACAGAATGGATAATACTGTTATGGAACTAAATAAAGCACCAGATATATATACCATTTTCCTCATACCAGTAATTTGTGGTGATTATCATTAGATTTTGATCGGAGTACTTGATTCACTTCAAAAGGGTAAAGAATTGAAAAGATACTTAGCAAGACAAAAGCATAAATTATTAATGTATTATATATATCCCAAAATTCAATCATCTTGGAACCCCTTAATTAATATTGAATTGATGAGTTGGAGTGCACGCTGAATTATCCAGGCAGGTTAAAAATTCATTTTTTACTGAAGGATGAATTTTGAAACTAACTTGTACGTAAGATTTAGCTGTCAATGCATCAATAAAAAGCAATAGCCTTTCAAGATCTGATGTAGAATAAGTTTCAGCAATATGCACTTCCAATGTTTGATCTTTATCAGGGTCGCAATAAAACATATTTTCTAATTTGGAATGTTCTCAAACCTTTCAGGGAAAACTATGAGTGTTAAACCATCAAAAACCTAAAAGACCTGGAACAAATTATATATATAAAGAATTCAGTATTTCCCTATTTACTTTTTCTTGATCTTCCATAATTAATACTTTCCATTTTAAAATTAACGTCATTTCTTCTGGTTAAATTATATTTAGTTGGTTCTGAATCAAAAGAACTAATATGATTAAAAAAATAGTTATCGTTTTTCCCAGTTATCTATAATCTTAATACTTTCTTCCATGAAATAATCAATAAATTCAGTAAGCTCTTTCATACGTTCATTAAATTCCGGGTTCTCATTAGAACGTTCTTTCAGAATTTCTTTTGCAACTTCATTGTAATTTTCCAAACCGCTAATATCTTTCCGAAATTTTGTTTTCCACTGTCCTAATTTCGAAAAGAAGAAGCGTTTACGATCTCCCATTTTAGTTTTGTAACCAATATGCTCCTGAGATAGAAGAGAATTAATCGCATTGCTAACGGCACTTTTGCTTAATCCCAGCGTTTCCCGTATCTCATCAAAACTAAGTTCTGTTTTATTAGATACGGTTAGAAGAGCATTCACTCTGGCTGCCGCCGGGTTCAATCCCATATTTTCTTGAATAACCCCATAGGTTTCCACCAGTTCTTTTTGTTTATCGGTAAGCTCTAGATGAGTCATAAATTCTAAAAATAGGGACAAATTTAAAAGGTTTTTTTGGTTCTGCAAACAAAGAACCAATTTTTATAATTACTGCAGAATCTTCTATTTGATTCTATTGGGAAATATTAATGATTGAAAAGTTGCATTAACAAAATAAGCAGGTTTGACATTAAGAATGCTTTAAAGTTTACTAGGCATATCGCTGAAAACAGTTTATAATATTTTGATTTTTATAATAGGCTAAAGCAGGATTTCATGGGTCCTTCTAAGTTGAAATTTCCTAATAGAAGCACCTTTTCAATCACTAAAATTTGATTTAAAAGATTACATTTATTGGCTCATAGTGTTTTTTTATTCTAAATTATCTTCTTTTATTTGCGAGTTTTATTATATTTAGCACAAAATCAAACATGGGAAGACCTTCTACAAAACCTAAAGATCTAAGGGACGGATATTATATAGAGGTTCGCAATAAAAATAAAAGCTCTGGTGTCAAAATTAGACGAGACACCAAAGAGCAATTAATACTTGCGATCGAAGAGTATAAAGAAACTAAAGAAGTAATTGTTTTAGGACGATCAAAAAATGGAAAGATGATTGAAATTCCAGAATTGAAATCCTAAATGAGATTCACAAGAGAATTTCTAGAATTCGCGAAATCTTTTATATCAAACAAAAGCCGACTTTAACGAGTCGGCTTTTTTTATTATCGTCCTCCAAAATCAGCTTTTTTTACAAGCGTTTGAAAACTTCCGGAGTTTCTTCCCGCACCAGAATAATATAAACTGAAAAGTACCTATGTATTAACTAGTTTAGCCATACCGGGTAAATCCATAAGCTGAATTTCTATCATAATTCTACTTACACCTCCTATCTGGATATCAGCAAAAGGTCTGGAATTTTTCAAAAAACTTTTTTCAACCAAGCGAGAAAATATATTCTCAATTTTCAGAATAATTAATTTGAAATGGAATTAAAATGAAGAATTATTAAACAAATGTCCCTTTAATTTAGGAAAAATTTGTTTCATAGCTAATAATTTATATATTTGGTAAACCAAACTGGTAAACCAATTATATGAAACTATTCTATTTTTTACTATTTATACTCTGTTCGGTGTCAGTTTTTCCGCAGACTACCAGGGACTCAAAAACTTCTATTGCAGGAGATGTTTCCGATTTAAACGAGCTACTTCAAAGTTCCAATCCCGGGGATACCATTTTATTGAAGAACGGTACCTGGAGGGATGCTGAACTGGAAATAAGTGCAAACGGGGAAGAAAATTCTCCAATCGTTATTATGGCACAAGAACGCGGAAAGGTATTTATAGAAGGTGAATCTTTTTTAAAAATAGGTGGAAATTTTATTGTAGTGGACGGACTTGTATTTCGTAATGGCTATACTCCTTCCAATTCGGTGATCCAATTTAAAATAGATAATGACCAGATAGCGAACAATTCCCGGGTGACCAACTGTGTTATTGAAAATTTCACCCAGCCCAACCGCGAAACTCAGGATCACTGGGTAGAATTCTGGGGAAGAAATAACCAGATGGATCAATGCTATATAGCCGGAAAATCCAATTCTGGCCCTACACTGAGAGTGTATTTAAAAGGAAATGAAAACATCAATACACATCACCAGATCATCAACAATTTTTTCGGGCCGAGGCCAAGAAAAGGTGGCCCACATGCTGAAACCATGCAGATGGGATCTAGCGAAACATCCATGACACCATCCTATGTAAACGTAGAGAACAATCTGTTTTATAGATGTAATGGGGAGGTAGAGATCATATCCAGCAAGTCCAATTTCAATACTTTTAAGAATAATGTCTTTTTTGAATCTGAAGGTTCTTTAGTATTAAGACATGGAAATTATGCCACTATTGATGGAAATGTATTTATAGGGAACGAAAATTCTGAATTTATTGGTGGAATACGGGTGATCAATACCGGGCACTGGATCACCAATAATTATTTTTATAAACTGAAAGGATCTGAATTTAGAAGTCCTATAGCAGTGATGAACGGGATTCCAAAATCGCCTTTAAACCGGTACAATCAGGTAACCGACGTGGTTGCAGCTTACAATACTTTTATAGAGACCAAGTCTCCGTGGCATTTTAGCGTGGGCTCTAATACAGATAAAAGTGAGGTTTTGCCTGCGTCAGAAATACGTTCAGCGAGACCTGAGCGTGTTCTTATGGCCAACAATCTTGTCTACAATAAAGAAGTTCGGGGAGACCTTATCGTAGCCTATGACGAGGTAGACGGGGTAACTTTTAAAAACAATATCCTGAATTTTGAGAACAAAAGTGATATTCAGGATAAAGGAATCATCACGAAAAACTTTGAAGTAGAAAAAATTTCAGAGTTTTTGTATGTGCCCGATCAAAGCTTTGAGAATGTTTATCAGGGATTTGATTTTGAAAATATTACTGAAGACCTATTTGGAAAGGATCGCACCGGCAATCCAATGGTAGGTGCGATTAGCCTGCCAGTAGATAATAATGTTGAGCTTTTTGATAAGAAAAATTATGGTCCTTCCTGGTTTAAGCCTGAAAACAATACTTTTTCTGGAAAAGTTATAAAAGTTAATAATTCTGAAGAGTTTCAGAAGAAATTACAGGAAGCCAATTCCGGGGATATTCTTGAACTTGCTTCGGGGGATTATGAATTAAATGAATCTTTGACTATCTCTAAAAGGCTAACCATCAGGTCAGAAAATAAGAAGAAAGCAAAACTTAAGTTTGCCGGTCTGGATAATAATCCTGCTTTCAGGTTAAACCCCAGAGCCAGTCTAAAAATTGAAAATATTTCGCTGGAAGGCAATACCACTACGAATGCTTTTGAAACTTTAGACGAGAATATGTCGGCTGCGTATAATCTTTGGATCACGGATTCCGAAATTACCGATTTTGACCATTTGCTTAAAGTATCCAAAGGCTCCTTTGCAGATACTATTACCATTACGAATTCAAAATTTAAGGATTTAAAGGCAGGTTTGAGCCTCGCTGAAGAAACTGACGATAAGGGGGAGTATAGTGCAGAATTTGTTTTTATCGAAAACTCTTCATTTGAGAATGTAGAAGCTGAGGTTTTAAATTACTACCGTGGAGGCTACGATGAATCTACCATTGGAGGAAGTTTGGTATTTACAGGGAATAATGTGAAAAATTCCGGGAATTCAAAAGATACTGAAATTCTTTTAAGAACCCGCGGTATTGTAAACCTGGAAATGGCCAATAATACATTTATGAACAACCCGGTGAAATTCATTGCAATTCTCTGGGGGGCAAAAGGACAGGAACCGGTAAATAATACTATCAAAAATTCTGGAGAGATTAAAGTAGAGGAAAACCTGAAACAAAAGTTGATGTATTAATGAACTATCTATAGTCTCATTAAAAAATGAACTTATAAATATTTTCATGCTGAACTTGATTCAGCATCTAATAGATAATAGT
Source organism: uncultured Flavobacteriaceae bacterium (assembly GCA_964008195.1). GTDB lineage: Bacteria > Bacteroidota > Bacteroidia > Flavobacteriales > Flavobacteriaceae > Christiangramia. The sequence continues at coordinate 5,964 of CAXGBX010000010.1, read as the reverse complement.
CATCTCGACCAGAGGGAGAGATCTCTTTCCGCCAGTAGGTTCATTTAAAATTGGATAGAAAAGAAATTTAAGCTCGAATGCAACCAGGCAAACCTGACATTATTTAAATTCTAATTACGCTTCAATCTACAAAAAGAGCTGCTTGACTTATTCAAAATTTCAAAAATGAAAAATGTACATATATTTATAATATCCTGTTTATTAATGTTTCCGGGGCTGTATGCCCAGGAAATCCCTTCAAACAAAGTGGTTTCTACGGAAGATCTTCCAACTTATTTAAATGCTGAAGTCAAAAAAGAACTGGGAGGGGAAAAAGCTATTTCAGAAGCTATTCTGGCGCAATATTTCAGAAACAAGTTCAGTGAAAGATATTTTTATGACTGGCAGAATTTTGATCCAAGATTCCAGGAATATGATTCACTTTATACCGGTATCCGGGAGCACCATACCGAAAGAGCATTAGACCATATGTCAAAATATTCCGGTGCAACAAACTGGAAACTCCCCTTTGATTATTTATTTGGAGAACCTGTAGATGCCTATGCTCTAAGGCATTTGGCTAGACAACACAAGATGGTGGATATTGCTTTTTACTATCATTTTGAAGATAAAGATCCTCAATATCTGGATTACTTCACTTCCCAATTACAATCCCTAAATAAAGCCCTGGAAAACGATAATTATGAAACTCTCGAAGACGGAAATGGGGTTTATGAAGCCTTTCGTTCCGGATACCGGATATTGAACTGGTTACAGATACATAATATGTTCCTTGGGGAAGAGGCTTATACAGATGAAGAACAGCTCACTACCATTGCTACTTTATTACAACATGGCCAGGACCTTTATGAGAACAATCCCGATTTTAATCCCGGGAACCATCAAACCAGGGGGATGTCTGCGCTAGCTATGTTAAGTATTCTTTTCAGGGATTTTGAAGGGACTGATAAATGGTACGACAGGGCTATGGATTTACTACAGGAGCATCTTTCAGAAGAAATTAATTCCGACGGATTTCAGTCTGAACGTACCGTGCATTATCATATGAGCGATATAAAGAATTATTTTTATGTGTATCAACTGGCTCAAAAAAGCAATATTCAGGTTGAAAAAGTCTGGGAGGAGAAACTCGAATCGCTTTTTACCACGCTGGCAAAAATTGCTTATCCAGATGGTTCAGCTCCTGTTTTTTCAGACGATACTGATATTCCCTGGGCTGAAAAGAATGATATTTCCGGGTCAATGACCCTGGGTTATCTTTTATTTGATGATCCTCAATTTGGTTTTTTCGCTATTAATAAGGTAGATGCGAATATGTATTGGTACCTCAGTAAAGATCAATTGAAATTACTTGAAAATATTAAAAAAGAAAAACCGGAATCTGGCTCTGTTGCCTTCCACGAAACAGGTTATTATATTATGCGTGATGGTTGGGAAAAAAACGATATGATGATGGCGATTTCGGCCGGGCTGGATGAGGAAAAACCAGATCATCAACACGGTGATATGTTGGGAATCCAGGCGATGGCCAATGGCCGGGTAATATTGCCTAATTATCAGGTTCGGTATTACCTGGAAGATCTGGAACTTTTTAAAAATTCCATGGTGAAGAACGTTGCGCTGGTAGATGAAGAATTACAGGGAAAAGATTATAAGTCAAACAAAGGCGGAAGCGGATTCGGGAAATTTGGAGAATTGCCGGAGCCCTCTGTTATAAATTTTAATACGAACCCTAATCTGGACGTTTTTATAGGAACTCATGATGGTTTTGAAAATATCGGCGTATCCTATTCCCGACAGGTGATTTTTTTAAAGAATGATTTCTGGATCGTAAGAGATCAATTTTCTTCGGAAGAGGCTCATACCTACAAACAGGTCTGGCAGGGACATTATAGTATGGAACATGCTCCCAATTTGCTAAGGGCAACTTTTGAGGACGGTTCTGGTTTGGATATTTTTCAGTTAAGGCCAACCGATACAGTGACTAGCTCAGGTAAACGTGGTAAAGAATGGTCGGTTGTTTCTACAGAAATTGTAGATAATTTTAATTTTATCACCATCTTATTTCCATTTGATGTTTTTGATGCGAGAATCAATGAAAGTTCAAATAAACGCAATCTTAAAGGCTGGACGTTAAACTCCTCTCCGTGGAAAACCACTGGAAATGCGGCAGTCTCGTTGACGAAAGAAAGTGAAGGAATTTTCTTTTCGGTTGAAGGAATACAATTGGATGGGATGAATATAAAATTTGAAAATCCCTCGGATTTCTATCTCAAAATTGAAAATAAACAAATTATTTTCCAATCGCTATCAGCTAAGAAAATTATAGCTAAGTATTCGAGAAAATCTGGGAATATGATAGAAATTGAAATTAACACTGGGCATGGGCTGACCCTAGACTAAGGTGCTGCCTATTTCTTATACATTATTTGGATTAGTTTAAATTATCCTTAAATTTGGTAAACCAAACTGGTAGACCAGTTTGGTTTTGTAAAAAGTTTTTATGAAAATATATCTGTCAATAATCAATTTTTTGTTCGTCTTAGCTCTCGGTACTTGTTTTGGTAAGGCTCAGGATCAGCAAAATCAAAATTCTAAAACTAATCATAGCAAGTCTCAATCGGCTAGCGATAAGGTATCATTATTTCAGAAGACACTTCAGCAGGTAAAAGAGGAAGTAGATTCGGAAATCAAAGATGGAATAGATGTACCCGTTCCTAAGGATTTAGCCGGAGGATATACCCATGAAAGACATAAAAGAAATTATGCTACTGCTCAGAAAGCTGGAGAATTATATAGAATAATTGGCGATAAAAAATATGCCAATTATATAAAGGAAATGTTGCTGCAATACGCCGCCATGTTTCCAGATTTACCGTTGCATCCTGAAGAACGCTCCTATGCGCGGGGTAAATTATTCTGGCAGTCACTAAACGATTCCAATTGGCTGGTAGCTATGAGTCAGGCTTATGACAATATTTATGATTTCCTGACCAAAGAAGAGCGTGCAAAACTTGAGAAAGATTTGTTCTTACCTTATGCAGATTTTCTATCTCTGGAAAATCCCAAATTCTTCAATAGAATACACAATCATAGTACCTGGGGCAACGCCGCCGTTGGTATGATTGGATTGGTTATGAACAATAAGGAGCTGGTAGACAGGGCCCTTTATGGTTTAAAAGAAACTAATATTCCCGAAAATGCCCGGGATGATGATGGGGGCAGAATTTTGCAAGAAGGACAGAAAGCCGGATTCCTGGCAAATATAGACGAAGCTTTCTCACCATCGGGTTTTTATACTGAAGGGCCATATTACCAAAGGTATGCCATGTATCCTTTTATAGCCTTTGCCAAAGCATTGGAAGATAAAAGACCGGAATTAGGAATATTTGAGTATAAAAATGGGGTTTTGATCAAAGCTGTTTACGCTTTACTGAACCTTACCGATGCCGAAGGGGATTTTTTTCCACTGAACGATGCCCAGAAGGGAATGTCTTTTTATAACCAATCTGTGGTAATTGCTGTAGATGCAGCATATTACTACGGAGATCAGGATCCCGGTCTACTTTCAGTAGCTAAAACTCAGGGCAGGGTTACTTTAGATGAAGCCGGAAAAGCAGTATCTGTCGCTTTGGAAGAGGGAAAGGCAATGAAGTTTGACAAACAGTCCATAAATCTTTCAGATGGTCCGGAAGGTAAAAAGGGAGGGGTTAGCGTTTTGCGTTCTCCTGGCGGCGATAATGAATTTTCCCTTGTTTATAAATACACTTCACAGGGAGACAGCCACGGGCATTATGACAAGTTATCTTTCTCTTTTTATAATGACGGTGAAGAAGTAATTCAGGATTATGGATTTGCCCGTTTTGTAAATATCGAACCGAAAAATGGCGGGGGTTATTTAAAAGAGAATACTACCTGGGCCAAACAAACAATTGCTCATAATACCATAGTTCAGAATCAAACCTCCCACTTCAACGGGGATTTTGATACAGGAAATAAATATCATTCAGAATATTATTTTTCAGATTTTACCGATGATTCCGTTCAAATAATAAGTGCAAAGGAAGACAATGCCTATCCGGGGACTGCGATGCATCGTACTATGGCAATACTCCAAAATGAGATTTTTGACCAACCGGTGGTATTGGATGTTTTTAGGATAAGCAGCGAAACTAAAAATCAGTATGATTTACCTTATTATTATTTTGGGCAACTCATCGATACTAATTTCTATTATAAAACTCCGGAAGAGTTGAAGAAACTGGGAGATAAAAATGGATATCAACATTTATGGATGGAAGCCAAAGCGGCTGCCCCGGCTGGAAATACCAGGTTCACCTGGTCCAATAACAATAAATTCTATACGCTTACCCAGAATCTGCAACAGAATGACAGTATAATCCTCGCCCGGATTGGGGCTACAGATCCCGAATTCAACCTAAGGCGTGATCCAGTTTTCATTTCCAGAAAGAAAGACACCAAGAATGCAGTTTTTGTTAGTATCCTGGAACCACATGGAAGTTACAACCCCGTTACCGAACTGGGAACTAATTCCTTTAGTAAGGTAAAAGCGGTAAAAGTGATTCTGAATAATGATGAATATACTGGGGTTGAGATCACTTTAGTAGGAGATCAGAAGATCTCATTCTTTTTAAGCAACCAGGATAAATCAAATTCGGCAAAGCATAACGTGAAAATTAATGAAAGGGAATTCTCATGGGAAGGACCCTATACAATAATCAATAAATAAATGGATATGAAAGATTTAGGTACAAGTCAGGAATTTATGAAAGGACAGGATCTCGAATGGGAAACTGTAGGTGAAGGTGTACAAAGACAAATTATGGGCTATGATGATAAGATTTTACTAGCCAAAGTACATTTTAAAGAAGGTGGTGTAGGACCAATGCATGAACATCACCACTCTCAGGTAACCTATGTCGTCAGTGGTAAATTTGAACTCACTATTGGTGAAGAAACTAAAATGATGCAGGGTGGCGATTCCTTTTATATTCCGCCGCATAAAATGCATGGTGCTATTTGTAAAGAGGAAGGGGTATTAATCGATGTATTCAGCCCTATAAGAGAAGATTTCTTCTAGGAAATCTTATGTATTAAACAATTGATAAAAAAAAGTCAATTTTTTTATCAGATTATTTTTTACTTAACAATTAAATAACATATATTTGGTAAACCAGTTTGGGAAACCAATCTGGGTAACCAATAAAAGTTATTGCAAGGATGGTTCAAAAAAATAAAGGATAGGTGCACGCCTATCCTTTAAAACAAAAACTTCATTAGAGAGAAGTTGTTTAAACCATGTCTATTACTTAATTAAACATGTTCTGCAAAGATACAATTTCATAAGTAACCTACATAGACATCCGTCAACCATTTGCTTGTTCAATATTTCACTTTTCACGGTTAGGTTTAATTATCAATGTAACTAAATGAAAAACTTATGAATTTGAAGAAAACAGCAATTTTCTTAATGGCGTTGATCTGTCATTTATCCTTAATTGCTCAGGAAAGCTATTCACTTTCAGGAACTGTTACTTCTGATGGGGATAACATCCCTCTTGCAGGGGTTAGCGTAATGATTAAAGGTACGACCAGCGGCGTTGTGACCGATTTTGATGGTAATTACGAAATCGATGTAGCTAATGGGGATGTGCTTGTCTTTTCCTATTTAGGTTTTGAAAGGCAGGAAATTTCCATAACCGGCCAGCAAACTTTGAATGTGGCTATGAATGCAGATTCTCAATTACTGGATGAAACGGTAGTAATTGGTTATGGTACCAGAAAGAAAAGTCATTTAACCGGTGCGGTTTCCAGCGTAGTGAACGAAGATTTAGATCAATTGCCGGTTGCCCGTGTAGATGATGCATTGGTTGGGCAGATTTCAGGTGTAAATATCCAGGCTACTGAAGGAGAGGCAGGATCTGCACCTACCATTCGTATTAG
>CAXGBX010000009.1:0-17426 GCA_964008195.1 uncultured Flavobacteriaceae bacterium | reverse complement strand
AGAAAAAGCCAGATCTTTTGATTTTGATTTGAATGGAGCTGTGATGGCGAGTGATGCTTTTTTTCCATTCCCAGATTGTGTGGAAATTGCTGGAAATGCAGGAATCACTGCAGTAATTCAACCCGGAGGATCTATAAAAGATCAACTGAGTATAGATTATTGCAACACAAATAATATCGCAATGGTGATGACAGGAACACGCCATTTTAAACATTAATTTTAGTACATTTACCCAAACCTCAATACTTATAATACACTATGGGATTTTTTGATTTTCTCATTGAAGAAATTGCAATTGACTTAGGTACTGCCAACACCTTGATTATTCATAACGACAAGGTCGTTGTAGACAGTCCCTCTATCGTAGCCCGGGATAGAACTTCCGGCAAAATTACCGCCGTTGGTAAAGAAGCTGCGATGATGCAGGGGAAAACCCATGAGAACATCAAAACCATACGTCCCCTGAAAGATGGGGTGATTGCAGATTTTGATGCCAGTGAGAAAATGCTCACTATGTTCATCAAGGAAATCCCCGCGCTTAAGAAAAAGCTTTTTACCCCTGCCTTAAGAATGGTAATTTGTATTCCTTCCGGTATTACCGAAGTGGAAATGCGTGCTGTTAAAGAAAGTGCGGAAAGGGTAAACGGGAAAGAAGTTTATCTTATTCACGAACCTATGGCTGCTGCCATTGGGATTGGTGTAGACATCATGCAACCTAAAGGGAACATGATCGTGGACATAGGTGGTGGTACTACCGAGATCGCAGTTATAGCCCTTGGAGGTATCGTTTGTGATAAATCGGTTAAGATCGCCGGGGATGTTTTCACTAACGATATCGTATATTATATGCGTACCCAGCATAACCTGTATGTTGGTGAACGTACTGCGGAAAAAATAAAGATCCAAATTGGTGCGGCTACCGAAGACCTTGAAGTTCCGCCGGAAGAAATGAGTGTTCAGGGTAGAGATCTTTTAACAGGTAAACCTAAACAGGTGAATATTTCCTATCGTGAGATCGCAAAAGCCCTGGATAAATCTATTCTAAGAATTGAGGACGCAGTGATGGAGACCCTTTCTCAAACTCCTCCGGAACTTGCTGCCGACATTTACAATACCGGTATTTATCTTGCCGGTGGTGGTTCTATGCTAAGAGGTTTAGATAAGCGTCTTTCTCAAAAAACAGATCTTCCTGTTTATATTGCTGAAGACCCGTTAAGAGCAGTTGTTCGAGGTACAGGTATTTGCTTAAAGACATTGAACCGATATAAAGGGATTTTGATCAAGTAGGAGAAGTTAAATTTATGCAGCAGATTTTCAATTTTCTTATTCGGAATAAGAATTCAATTTTATTCTTAATCCTGTTTGCTGTATCTATATTTTTAACTGTACAGAATCACGCATTTCAAAAAAGCCGGTTTATAAGCTCAGCGAATTATGTTAGCGGCGGAATTTATTCCTGGTCTAATAATATCAACACCTACCTTCATCTTGATGAATACAACGAAAGGCTTCTGGAGGAAAACAATCAACTTCGGAATATCATTTCTAATATTCACGATAGTATTTCCGTAGAAAAACAACTGGACAGCACTTCATTTGAAGGAGATTATATGTTCAGAAATGCGCGTGTGATCAATAACAATTTCTCGAAGATTGATAATTACCTTACCCTGAATCGAGGGGAAAAATCTGGTATAGAGCCTGAGTTTGGTGTGATTACCAGCCAAGGGATTATTGGGATCATAGATCGGGTAAGCAATGATTACTCCAGGGTAATATCCATATTAAATAGCAGATCACGTATAAATGCCCAGCTAAGTAACACCAACCATTTTGGAAGTCTTGTATGGGACGGGGAAGATCCAAACATTGTCCAGCTAATCGATGTACCCAGACAGGCTCCCCTAAAAAAAGGAGATACAATAATCACAGGAGGCCGCTCGTTGATATTTCCGAAGGGATTACCCATAGGCAGTATAGAAGATTTTACTCTGGATCAAACCCAGAGTTATTACACGATTAACATTAAGTTATTTAACGATATGACTAATATCGGCTATGTTTATATCATCGAGAATGTGAATAAAGAAGCCATAGAATCTTTGCAGGAAACCTCCGATGAATAGTAAGTTAGTTTCAAATATTGCCCGTTTTATCATCCTTGTATTCCTACAGGTACTGATACTGAATAACATCAATTTTGCGGGGTATATTAATCCTTATCTCTACATTCTTTTTATTCTACTATATCCTTTTGCAGGGAATCAGAGCTTATTTTTATTTCTTTCCTTTCTGTTGGGTATAAGTGTGGATATTTTTGAGGATAGTGGCGGGATTAACGCTGCAGCCTGTTTGGTGGCTGCTTTTGTAAGGCCTAATTTACTTCGCTTCAGTTTCGGGATTAGTTATGATCATCAAAACATCAGGCTGGCAAATACCGCATTTGGATCTAAATTGAGCTATATTTTTCTTATAGTGCTAATCCATCATTTTGTTCTGTTTTCTTTGGAAATGTTCAGTTTAAATCATATCCTATTAATACTGAAAAAAACGCTTTTTTCCAGTATATTCACAGTAATCCTAATCTTTTTAAGCCTTACGCTGTTTAGCAAGAAATATCGATGAGAAAAGTTTTACTTTACATTACTATTTTAACCACGGGTATCCTTTTTATAGGCAGGCTTTTCTATCTTCAGGTGGTAGACACTTCTCTGGCCATTCGTTCTCAGGATAATGCAATTAAGGTTGTTTACGACTATCCGCAGCGAGGTTATATCTATGACAGGGATGGAGAATTAATGGTTTCTAACCAACCTTCTTATGATGTGATGGTAATACCAAGAAACCTAAAGCCATTTGATACTACCGAATTTTGCAAAATTCTGAACCTAACCAGGGAAGATCTGGAGAAGAAACTGGATAAAGCCAGGATCTACTCCCCTATGCTTCCTTCGGTGGTAATACCGCAGTTAACTAAAAGCGAATATGCCATTCTTCAGGAGAAAATGAGGAATTATGAAGGTTTTTATATTCAGAAGAGATCATTAAGGGATTACCAGGTAGACCATAGTGCTAATGTGCTTGGATATATTGCTGAAGTAAATCAGAAAAAAGTTAATGAAAACCCTTATTATATTTCGGGAGATCTTATAGGACGAGCTGGTGTAGAAAGTTATTATGAGGAACTATTGCGCGGAGTAAAAGGTGTAAAACATATTCAGAAAGACCGCTTTAATCGGGACATTGGAGCCTATAAAGAAGGGATTTACGATACGCTTCCTGAAAAAGGTAAGGATATTACCATTACCATAGATGCGGCGCTTCAAGACTATGGCAACAAATTAATGGAAAACAAAAGAGGTGGGATCGTGGCTTTAGAACCAGGAACTGGTGAGATTCTTGCCCTTATCACTGCCCCAACTTACGATCCTGCCGAACTGGTGGGTAGGCAACGCTCTCCTAATTTTACTGAATTATATTACGATACAATTGCCAGACCTCTATACGATCGTGGACTGCTCGCCGAATACCCTCCGGGATCCCCGTTCAAAACTTTAAATGCTCTTATAGGTCTTCAGGAAGGAGTAGTAGACACCAACGATAAATTTTCATGTAGCCACGGCTACGCCTACGGAAGAGGCAGAAAACTAGGTTGCCACGCACATAGGAGTCCGCTAGATATGATTCCCGGCATTGCACAATCCTGCAATGCTTATTTTGCAAATGTGTACCGCAGGATCATTGAAAAATATCCCACACCGCAAGAAGGTATGAATACCTGGAATGCACACCTGGAAAGCTTTGGATTAGGTAATTTCCTGGGATCGGATCTTGAAACAGGTAGACCAGGGAAAATTCCTGATGCTGATTATTATAATCGCATTTATAATTATCCAACTTACAAATGGTATGCAACCGCAACTATTTCTAATGCCATAGGCCAGGGAGAAGTTCTAATGACGCCTATTCAACTAGCTAATATGGCGGCGACCATTGGGAATAAAGGCTGGTATTATACCCCACATATCCTGAAAGAAATTGACGGGCAACCGATCAAAGAAGAAAAATTCACCAAAAAGAATTTCACCACAATTGAGAGCCAGCATTTTGATCCGGTAGTAGAAGGAATGCACGAAGTTTACAAGAGTGGAACAGCCTCGGCTTTACGAGTACCTGATATTGAGATCGCAGGAAAAACAGGTACCGCGGAAAACTTTACAAAAATTGATGGCAAAAGGGTTCAGTTAACTGATCACTCGATATTTGTTGCTTTTGCCCCGGTAGATAACCCAAAAATTGCCATTGCCGTTTTTGTTGAAAATGGATATTGGGGAGGGCGTTATGCCGGGAGAATTGCCAGCCTGATGATTGAGAAATACTTAAAAGGCAAAATTACCCGAACAGATATGGAAGACTGGATTCTTAGCCATAGCCTTGAGGACGAATACAAAAAGCCAATTAGCGGAGAACCTTTCAGAATTAATCAGTAAATGAGTAAAAGCAGCGCAGCGGGGTTTGACTGGATAAGCATATTTATTTATTTAATTTTAATTTGTTTTGGCTGGGCGAATATTTACTCAGCTTCCCTGGGCACTAATACCGGTTCTTATTTTGATCTAAGTCAGCCCTACGGAAAACAGGCACTTTTTATAGGACTGAGTATATTTCTTATCATTATCGTCCTGGCGGTAGAAGCCAAATTTTATCAGCGTTTTTCCAGTATTATTTATATAATTTCCCTGCTGTCCCTGGCCGGTTTATTTGTCTTCGGAAAGACAATTTCGGGAGCCACTTCCTGGTATTCTTTTGGAAGTTTTGGAATTCAACCTTCTGAATTTGCCAAGTTTGCAACAGCGCTCGCCCTTGCCAAGTATTTAAGCGATATTCAAACCAATATTAAACAATTGAGCCACCAGGTACAGGCTTTTGTAATCATTGCCATTCCGGCTCTGCTAATTGTTCCGCAACCTGACCCTGGTAGTGCCCTTGTATATGCCGCATTCTTTTTTCCGCTTTATCGCGAAGGTCTTTCTGGATTTTACCTGGTTACGGGTCTTTCTGCCGTAGCCGTATTTATACTGACTTTACTGTTAGGGCCAATCTGGGTAAGTGTAGGGGTTCTATTGATCGGACTCATTATCTTCTTTCAAAAGCGAAAAAAGCGTCCTGGAAGGATCTTAATTAGTATGTTTGTTATAATATCTATCGCCCTTAGCTTTTCTGTAAATTATATTTTCGAAAATGTTTTTGAACAAAGGCACCGGGACAGGTTCAATATCGTACTTGGAAAGGAAGTAGATTCCCGTGGGATTGGCTACAATACCAATCAAAGTGAGATTGCTATAGGTAGTGGTGGCTGGTTTGGAAAAGGATGGACAGAAGGCACACAAACTAAAGGGCATTTTGTACCGGAACAGCATACCGATTATATTTTTAGTACGGTGGGCGAAGAATGGGGATTTCTGGGAAGTGCCTTAGTGGTAATACTATTCGTTTTGTTATTATTACGACTTCTGGTACTTGCCGAAAGACAACGAAATCAATTTTACCGAATATATGGATATTCCGTTATTGGTATCCTCTTTATACATTTTCTCGTAAATATAGGGATGGTAATTGGTGTATTTCCTACGGTAGGAATTCCGCTTCCCTTTTTCAGCTATGGAGGTTCCGGACTTTGGGGTTTTACCATACTGCTATTTATCTTTATTAAGCTGGACTCTGACAGGCTCTCTTACTAAGAGCATTTATCTGCCAACAACAATAAGGCGGCGACCAATAATATTAGAACGGGATAGATATATTTTCTTTTCATTTTCTAAAGCATAAAAAAACCCGGAATTAAACTTCCGGGTTTTCATTTATTTTAAAACTTCTAATTCTTTACTTTTTTCTTAGAATCAACATCGGCCAGTTTATTCCTGGTGATATTATTCATTTTCATATCAGAAAGTACATTTATCGCCTCCTCAATGTAAACATCTTTACTAAGGCTTTCGTGCCATCTCTGTCTTTTTTCCCTCAAAATGGTATCTGAAGTAAATAGATCCTTTTCGTATGGTAAGGATTCGTAAGTAAGATTGGTCTTGTAATCTTTGATCGCTTCAAATTGTTTTGCCATCTCTTTATTCTTCTCAGCTTCCTGAGCATATTCAGAATAATTTAAAGAATAACTCTGGTCTTCACTCTGGGTTTTTACCCATTTAGCATTCTCTTCAATAAGCTTTAACTGCGTATTAGATTCCATTCGGCTCTTACTCGCTTCAATAGCTTCATCATAACCTACGTAACCATTCCAGATATCATATTTAGCCGCATCAATCTTATCCCAAGGAAGTGGATTTTCCTGATCTTTCTCTCCAATATCAACGAAGCTATACCTGTCTGGCACCACTACATCACTCTTAACCCCTTCAAGCTGTGTGGAACCACCATTTACACGGTAGAATTTCTGTGTAGTGATTTTAAGGGCTCCCATATCCCCCATATCGTTGTTTCTAAGCCATCTATTAAGGTCAATTACATTCTGAACCGTTCCTTTACCATAGGTTTGTTTACTACCAATAATAATAGCCCTTTTGTAATCCTGCATCGCTGCAGCTAAAATTTCAGAAGCAGAAGCAGAAAGTTCATTCACCAAAATTACAAGTGGCCCGTCCCAAAGAACCTGAGGATCTTCATCTTTAAGCACTTCTTTTTTAGAACCATTGGATTTTACCTGAACAATTGGACCTTCTTCAATGAACATCCCGGCAATATCTACTACTGTTTTCAATGAACCACCGCCATTATTTCTAAGATCCAGGACGAGGCCTTCCATGCCTTCATTCTTAAGTTTGATTATATCTTCTTTTATATCTGAAGCTGCATTTCTACTGCTGTAATCTTCCATATCGAAATAGAATTTTGGCAGGTTGATCACCCCAAATTTTCTATCCTCTTTTTCAACCATTGAAGTTTTAGCGTAGGTCTCTTCAATTTCGATCACATCACGAACCAAACTAACTTCCTCGATATTACCCATTACCTTTTTACGTACAGTAAGTGTTACTTTGGTGCCTTTTGGCCCTTTAATAAGATCTACCGCATCATCTAATCTCATCCCTACGATACTTACCGCCTCTTTTTCATCTTCCTGTCTCACCTTCAGGATCATATCTCCTTCAGCAATTTGATCACTCATCCAGGCAGGGCCTCCGGAAATTACTTCAGTAATAGTGATGTTATCGCTATCTTTCATTAGCCTTGCTCCAATACCCTCAAGCTTTCCAGACATAGCGATATCAAACCTATCCTTATCCTGTGGTGCGAAGTAAAATGTATGAGGATCAAATTCCTCTACTATTGCATTGATATAAACTGAAAAATAATCTTCTCTTTCAAGGTCATCAGTAAAATCATAATATCTATTTATATTGGAAAGGGTTGTTTCCCTAGCTTCTTTCTCAAGTTCTGCATCAGACTTTATTTCATAAGAAGCGTCCTCTTCTTTTTTACTTTCTTCATCCTGCTTTAGATCGTAATAAGTGATCAAAGCATTGAATTTTAACTGCTCTTTCCATCTTTTCTTCATTTCTGCTTTAGATGAAACGTAATCCAGACTATCATAAGAAGTGTTTATTTTTTCATTTTCAGAAAAGTCAAATGGCTCAGAAAGAATTTCTTTATAAAGTGATCTTGCATCTTCCATTCTCTTCTCTAATCTTGCGTAAGTAAGATTGAAAAAATCTATATTTTTCTCTTTGATTTGATCATCTAGCTTTTGCTTGAATGCATCAAATTCTTCAATATCTTCTTTATAGAAAAATCGCTTTGATGGATCTAAGCCTTCAAGATAACCTTCATACACATTCCCTGAAAAACCGTCATTTATTTCTTTCGCATCGTAATGCCCCTGGTTAAGCACATAAGTAATCAGGTCTATTAATAGTTTGTCTTTATTGGGGTCTTCAAACTTCTTGGTAGTAAAACTACATGAAGCCGCAGCCATTAAAAGAACAACTGCTAAAATTTTAAAATTCCTTTTCATAACTCGTTTTAATTTCGTCATCGTTTGGTTAGCATAATTATAGTAAAAACTGTGCCAATAACTCAAATGCCATGCACTAAATTGTGAATCCACTAATATAAGCTTTCCATATTTAAATTCTTATTTTAGCAGAACCAAATAATGATGCATGAATAAGAAAAAACCACTCATCTTAGTTACTAATGATGATGGAATTACCGCTCCCGGAATAAGAACCCTGGTAGAGGTAATGAAAGAACTGGGGGATGTAGTTGTGGTTGCACCCGATAGCCCGCAAAGTGGGATGGGACACGCGATCACCATTAGTGATACCTTATTTTGTGAACAGGTAACCATCAAAGAATCTTATAAGCATAAAGAGTACAGTTGTTCCGGGACACCCGCAGATTGTGTAAAAATCGCCACCCAGGAGATCCTGCATAGAAAACCAGATCTTTGTGTAAGCGGAATAAACCATGGATCTAACTCTTCTATTAACGTAATATATTCCGGGACCATGAGTGCTGCTGTAGAGGCGGGTATAGAAGGTATCCCGGCCATAGGTTTTTCACTCTTGGATTACTCGCTAAATGCAGATTTTGAGCCGACCAGAAAATACATCAAAGCCATTACGAAAAACGTTTTAAAAAACAGTCTGCCAAAAGGAGTGGTTCTGAATGTGAATATTCCAAAATTGAAGGAATCAGAAATTAAAGGAATTAAGGTGTGCAGGCAGGCAAATGCTCACTGGGAAGAAGAATTCGATAAAAGAACAAATCCGCAGGGACGTGAATACTACTGGTTAACGGGCACATTTGTAAATAAAGATGAGGGTGAAGACACCGATGAAAAGGCGTTGGAAGAAGGATTTGTTTCTGTAGTTCCGGTTCAGTTCGATCTTACCGCACATCATTTCTTAAAAGACTTAAGCAGTTGGGAACTCAATGATTAAGCAAAATCTATTTATAGGGTTTTTAACCGGAATTGCTGCCAATATAGCTGGGGTGATTCTTTATATCACTATGCTTTCCAATGCTGAAATTGATGCGACGCTTAAAGATGCGGTTGCGAATGGCTATTTGGGAAAAATAATTGCATTGGGAGCAGCTCTTAACTTTTTACCCTTTTTTGTTTTTCTGAAAAAGAAACAAAATTACCATGCACGAGGTGTCCTATTGGCAACGGTTAGCGTGGCAGTAGCTGTGGCAATCTTCAAATTCTTTTAAAATGAAATATTACATCATTGCAGGTGAAGCTTCCGGAGACCTCCATGCTTCTAATTTAATGAAGGCTTTAAAAGAAGTGGATACCAAGGCCAGTTTTCGGTTTTGGGGCGGTGATCTCATGCAAAACGAAGGCGGCACCCTGGTTAAGCATTATAAAGAATTAGCTTTTATGGGCTTTTCTGAAGTGATCATGAATCTTAGAACCATTTTTAGAAATATCAAATTCTGCAAGGAGGATATTGAGCAATACAACCCAGACGTCATCATTTTTGTAGACTATCCGGGATTCAATATGAGGATTGCAGAATGGGCCAAGAAGGAGGGGTACCGTACAAATTATTATATCTCACCACAAATATGGGCCTGGAAAGAAAACAGGATCAAAAAAATTAAGCGTAATGTAGATGAGATGTTTGTAATTCTCCCATTTGAAAAAGATTTCTACACTAAAAAACATGATTTCCCGGTTCATTTTGTAGGACACCCATTATTAGATGCTATAGATAATCGTGCTCCCGTAGATCCTGCTTTGTTCAAACAGAATTATGGTTTAGATAACAGACCCATCATTGCTTTGCTTCCCGGCAGTAGAAAACAGGAAATCGAGAAAATGCTGGAGGTTATGCTAAGCATTACATCAGCTTATGAAGAATATCAGTTTGTAATAGCCGGAGCTCCAAGCCAGGATGAAGAATTTTATCAGGGATTCATCAAAAAGTCCAATGTAGGACTTATTATGAACAAAACTTACGACATACTAAACATCGCTCATGCTGCGTTGGTAACTTCGGGCACTGCTACACTGGAAACCGCGCTGTTCAAAGTTCCGGAGGTAGTTTGCTATAAAGGAAGTTTTATATCTTACCATATTGCAAAAAGAATTATCAGCTTAGATTATATTTCACTCGTGAATTTAATCATGGATAGAGAGGTGGTAAAGGAATTGATCCAGAACGAATTCAACACCAAAAACCTCAAAGCGGAATTGGATAAGATCCTGGATGAAAATATCCGCAAGAAGATTTTTGAAGATTACTTTGCGCTGGAACAAAAACTGGGTGGTAAAGGCGCCAGTAAAAAGACTGCCGAATTGATTTTTAATAATATCAAATGATAGTATCATGGGACGAATGTTGTTGAAATTTATCATTATAAGCTTTGGTATTTTTCTTTTGGCTTCCTGTGGTTCCTCAAGATCGCGGGTGGTGACCACCAAGAAAGAAGCCAGTAGAACCGAAAAAGTAACCCAGGAGTATCAGCGTACTCCCAATGCTGAGCCTGAAGATAAAAAAGCTTATAAAGTGGTGCATACCGCTAAGAAATTTGAAGGCACCAGGTATAAATATGGCGGCACCGATAAAAAAGGAATGGATTGTTCGGGTCTCATCTATGTATCTTTTCTAGAAGAAGGTTTATCATTGCCAAGAACTTCGCGTGCCATGTCTTTAGAAGGCGAGCGACTCTATCTAAAGGACGTAAATATTGGTGATCTCCTATTTTTTGAGACCAATAAAAACCGAAAAGTGATCAATCATGTAGGTTTGGTGGTAGAAGTTGATGAAGACGGTATCTATTTCATACATTCCTCCACTTCTCGCGGAGTGATTATCTCCTCATTATCAGAATCATACTGGTATAATAATTTTGTTATGGCCCGGCGAGTGATTTAATTTTTTTTATACCTTCAGATGGTAAATTTCTATCTTTGAAGGACTTTCGATATATATTCCTACGCCTCTCATGCTACCTGATTTCAGGATTATTCACGGCATTTTATTTTTCCGTAAACCGCAAAATTCTTCTTATTTCAGGAGCAATACTTTTTGTTTTATTTCTTATTTCCTATCGACGAGCAAAAAAAAAGATATTCCCTGATTCTTTCTTCGGAATAAGTAGTTTTCTTCTGATCTTTTATCTAGGATATTCCGCAGCCTATTTTAGTATTCCTGAAAATCAAACAGAACATTTCATTAATCAGAATATAGACTTAGATCAAAATACCCTACTTGTAGCTTCTGTTTCAGAAGAATTAAAACCTACC
This sequence comes from uncultured Flavobacteriaceae bacterium, assembly GCA_964008195.1. GTDB lineage: Bacteria > Bacteroidota > Bacteroidia > Flavobacteriales > Flavobacteriaceae > Christiangramia. Next base: position 6,151 of record CAXGBX010000009.1, on the reverse strand, counting down.
AATTTTTCCCAAAGGTTCATCCTCGATACTGAAAGATTAATTGCCAGTAATAAAAGTTTTCATACCCATGGGAAACTATTACTGAATCTCAAAAATGACTCTTTAAGCACTTCATTTTTAAAACCAGGAATGCAGGTTTTAGTACCGTGGCACCCCGAAGAGATCAAAGCCCCATTAAATCCATTTCAATTCAGCTATAGGAACTATACGAACAGGTTACAGGTGGAGCGGCAGATCAATACTGATATTTACAATGTTGAAATAAGAAAAAATCAAAACAAAAACCTGCCTTCAATATCCTGGAAATTAAGAGAACAATTGATTCTGGATCTAAAAAAGCATGATTTTGGTAAAGACGAAATTGCTGTTTTTCAGGCACTCATTCTGGGACAACGCAGGGAAATCAGTAACGAGCTTTATAAAGACTATGCTGCTGCCGGAGCGATTCATATCTTGGCGATTTCCGGTTTACACATCGGGATATTACTTTTTATTCTGAATTATCTTTTTAAGGGATTGGATCGTATAAAATATGGCAAACAGATCAAAACAATCATTATCATTCTTTTACTCTGGGGTTTCGCTGTTCTAACCGGTTTGAGTGCTTCAGTAGTGCGGGCCGTTACCATGTTCTCTTTTCTTGCTATCGGGCTTCAGATGAAAAGAAAAACCAGCGTCTTAAATAGTCTTTCTCTTTCCCTATTTCTCCTGCTCCTTATTAATCCTTATTATCTCTTTCAGGTGGGTTTTCAACTGAGTTATCTGGCAGTTTTCAGCATCATTATGTTTCAGCCCATGATTTATCGCCTCGTAAAATCAAAAATAAAAATAGTTGATTATCTCTGGAAACTGAGCTCAGTGAGTTTAGCCGCTCAAATTGGCGTTCTCCCATTGAGCCTGTATTATTTTCACCAATTTCCGGGTCTTTTCCTGGCAACGAACCTGATAATATTACCATTTCTAGGTGTTCTGCTAGCTTTCGGAATACTGGTAATAGTCCTGGCATTCTTTGAGCTTTTACCGGGTTTAATTTCTGAAATCTTCAATTTTATACTCAGCAAAATGAATGGATTTATAGAATGGATCGCAGAGATAGATTCATTCATATTCAATAATATCCCTTTCAGTTTGTTGCAGACTTTAGCACTTTACCTGATATTTTCAGGTATATTACTTTTTATCAAAAGACCCAGCTATCCTAAAATTTGTTTTGTACTGATAAGTATTTTGATTTTTCAGCTATCGACATTTGGATTCAGAAATAATATTCCTTCAACTGAATCTGTTATTTTTCACAAAGCAAGGCAATCGGTTTTCAGTATAAAAAAGCAAGAAAAATTGAATGTTTACAGTAATGACCAATCTGATTTTACATTCTTACAAGACTATATGAGGGAGCGGTCTATTAAAGAGCTACAAAAATATCCAATCCCCAATATTCTGGATCTCTCAGGTAAACTATGCCTGGTAATTGATTCTTCCGGGGTCTATGAGCTGGAAAACTTCAAACCGGAAGTCTTGATTCTTAGAAATTCTCCAAAAGTAAACCTGGAACGTATTATAGATCAATTATCTCCAAAAAAGATTATTGCTGATGGTAGCAATTACCACACATTTGTAAATAGATGGAAAATTACTGCTGGCGATAAAAAAATCCCTTTCCACCATACCGGTGAAAAGGGAGCTTTTATAGTTAATTCCAACCAATAATTCTAACTCGAAAAAGTACCTTTAAATTCTTCCTGATATTTCTTCCACTCTTCATCGGTCTTTACTTTTTTGTATTCGTCTGTCGCAAATATCTTCAAGAAAATTTCCAGTTTCTCGGGAGTAAGATATCCTTTCACCGGAGATAAAAAACCGGCTTTTTCATCAAAAAAGACCATAGTGGGATAGGCATTCACTCCCATAGCCAGGGCAAATTGATGAACGGCATTCCGACCTTTTTTGTTGGGGTCATAATTTGGATTCTCAAATACCTTATCTTTATAATTGACCACTTCGTTTCCTTCCGCATTGAATTTTACCGCATAATAATGTTTGTTGATATACTCAGCCACATCTTTATTAGCGAATGTATTTTTATCAAGCATTTTACATGGACCACACCATGTGGTATAAGCATCTACAAATATCTTTTTTGGTTCTTTCTTTTGAGCCTTCAAAGCTTCATTCATACTCATCCATTTAATTTCCTGTGCCTGGATGGTAGAAACAGTAAAAATTAAAAGGCTAAAAAGGAGTAATTTCTTCATTTCATTGAATTTTTAGAAAGAAAAGCAAAAAGCATTCCCAAATTTAATGAATTCCGTTCATCCATTTACGTAAAAGAGGAACAAGAAGTAACAGAACGAGAGCGGCACCACCAACCACGCAAAATCCCCATATTAAATAGGTATTGGAATAAATATCCAAAGTCATACTTGCCGGAGTATCGTCTGTTACATTTTCGTTGGTAGTCAGGGTTCCTATCAGGCCAGCCATTTTATTGGCCAGCGCAATTGAAAGAAACCAGGCTCCCATTACGAATCCAACCACCTTGGCAGGTGACAGTTTTGTGACCATAGAAAGGCCAATAGGCGAAAGTGATAGTTCTCCAGTAGTATGCAGCAAATACATGACAGCCAGAAAAGCAATAGAAACCAATCCGTCTCCAGAGGCAAAATACTTAGCACCCAGAACAATCACCCCGAAACCGAGGGCTAATTGCGTTAGCCCCAATACGAACTTCATTGGGGTACTTGGTTCCTTTCCTGCTTTATTCAGTTTTAACCACATCCAGGAAAAAACCGGAGCAAGAAGCATGATATAAAGCGGATTTAAACTTTGAAATATGGAAGCGGGAATTTCTGTACCTCCCACAAAACGATCTACATTTTTATCGGTAAAAATGGTCAAACTACCTCCCGCCTGCTCAAACAAAGCCCAGAAAATAGCATGAAAGAAGAATAGTACTATTACTACCAGCAATCGCTGTCCCTCCACCCTATCTTTAGCCGTTAGGGCCTGATACAATAAATAGGCTATAATCAATAAAGATATAGCGATCATGGCGCCAGACATCACATCATCCAGATCAAGCATATATGCGCACACCGGAATCGCTAAAAGGGAAACGATGTAAATTCCGTAATCCGGTTTTAAACCGAGAAATTTCCGTTCACCCCGGGTGACTTCCTCAGGTTGCCCACCTTTACCTTCAAGCATATCGGTTTTAGAAGCAAAATAGAAAACGATGAGACCTAAGAGCATTCCAATACCGGCGAGCCCAAAGCCATAATGCCAGTTGATCTCCTGTCCTACATAACCACAGGTTAAGGTAGCCAAGAAAGATCCTATGTTCACCCCCATATAAAAAATGGAAAATGCGCCGTCCTTACGCGGATCATCAGTTTCATAAAATGTGCCCAGAAAAGAACTGATATTGGGTTTAAAAAATCCATTTCCAACAATTATCATGGCAAGGGCAGCAAAAAAGAAAGTCATATTTCCTTCCAGACCTTCAATACCTTGCAGAGCCAGGGTGAAATGTCCCAAAGACATTAAGAGTCCTCCCCAGATAATTGTTTTTTTGAATCCTAATAATCTATCCGCCACCAAACCTCCAAGCACCGGAAATAGATATACCATGGCAGTATAAGAACCGTAAATTCCATACGCCTCGGTTTCAGCTACATTTTGAGCAAGATCTATAAAAAGGACCTTGATCATATAAAGTACCAGAAGCGCCCGCATCCCGTAGTAGGAGAAGCGTTCCCACATTTCAGCAAAGAATAAAACAAATAATGCCTTAGGATGCGCCTTTTTATTGGTGTAAATTATAAAGGGTACCCAAATAAGTACAAATACCCACCCAATGATCATTATCCATAAAGTGATATCCATCGCCGTATGTATTTAAGAATTATTCAACTGTAGTTTCTTTCGGAATTCCTTCTTCAATAGTAGCATCTTCCGCACCGTGTGTAAGCCTCTTTAAAGGTTTCAGCATCATGATTACAATAAGACCAATTAAAGTCCAGATTACAGCAATTCCAGTAAAGACTTCAAACTCTCCTAAAGATTGCGCTGATTCTCCAATAAGTCCGGCAACCTTGTTTCCAAGACCTGTTGCTGCCCAGTACATCCCCATGATAATGGAGGCATATTTTAGCGGAGCCAGTTTAGTGATAAAAGAAAGTGAAACCGGAGATGCGCAAAGCTCTCCAACAGTATGAAACAAATAAGCAAGAACTAACCAGTACATAGCTGAAGAACCAGTTTCTTCGTATTGAACAGATGCCATACTCATAAAACCAAATCCTACTGCCATAATGATAATACCCATGGCCATTTTAAAAATGGAAGAGGCTTCTTTTCCTCTTTTCTTCCATTTGTACCAGAATGATCCAACTACGGTTGCAAGAGTAATAATGAAAAATGAATTAATCGACTGGAACCAGGTCGCAGGCACAGTAAACCCAAGTATTGAACGATCGGTTTTTTGCTGAGCATATAGGTTCATTAAACCACCTGCCTGTTCAAATGCAGCCCAGAAAAGAATGATCAATAAGAAGGAAAGCAGAAGAACTTTTACCCTGTCCTTTTCAACACTGGTAAGAGGTCTGTCCAGAATAGCTTTATCTGCCTCATTCTTTCTAGAAATTAAGTTCCCAACATGTTTAAGGTGCTTTTGCCCCCACATATAAACGATCTGCCCTAAGAACATCCCGATAGCTGCAAGACCAAAGCCCCAATGCCAACCGTACTTTTGAGCTAAAAATCCACAGGCAAGTGGTGCAAGGAATCCACCAATATTAATACCCATGTAGAATATATAGAATCCTAGATCTCTTCTTTCATCGCCTTGCTTGTAAAGCCCGCCGACCATAGAAGAAATATTTGGTTTTAGACCGCCTACTCCAAGGATAATAAATAAACATCCAATGTAGAAAGTCATTTCAGAATCAAATGCGAGTACAGAGTGCCCTATACAAAGTAAGATCCCTCCCAGCAAAACCGTTTTTTTCTGGCCAAGCAATTTATCGGCAACCCAACCACCGGGAATAGAAGAAACATACACCAACATCGTGTACCATCCATATAATTCCAGTGCTTCCTGATTGGTCCATCCAAATCCGGGATTATCAGCAGTTGTTTCTGCTACCAAAAACAGCGTGAATAAGGCGCGCATTCCATAGTAAGAAAAACGTTCCCATAATTCGGTAAAAAACAGAATATAAAGACCTACCGGATGGCCAAATAATTCGTTCTGATTTTCAATTGCTTTAGCTTTATTCATGTTGTTATATTAAATCTTAAAGTTTTTCAAGTATAAAATCTGTCATCATATTGTAAAGGTGCAATCTTGTATTGCCCCCGTAAATTCCATGATTTCTATCAGGATAGATTGCCCAGTCAAATTGCTTATTTGCCTGTACCAGCTCTTCTACCATTCTCATCGTATTCTGAAGATGTACATTATCATCTCCTCCACCATGGATCAACAAATAATCACCTTCCAGTTTTTCTACATGATTCAAAGGCGAGTTTTCATCGTATCCTGAAGGATTTTCCTGAGGTGTTCTCATATATCTTTCAGTATACACCGTGTCATAAAATCTCCAGCTTGTTACCGGTGCAACCGCAATGGCCAGCGAGAACACATCATTCCCCTTTAAAATTGCATTTGAAGACATGAATCCACCGTAGCTCCAGCCCCAGATTCCGATTCTATCTGCATCAATATACTTCTCATCACCTAATTTCTTAGCTGCGGAAATCTGATCTTCAACTTCATATTTGCCCAGCTCCTGGTAAGTTACTTTCTTGAAATTGGCTCCTTTAAAACCTGTACCCCTACCATCTACACAGGCAATGATATATCCTTTATTAGCTAAAAGCTGGTACCAGTAATCATTACTACCAAAGTAAGAGTTGGAAACCGACTGTGATCCCGGGCCTGAATATTGGAACATCAGCAATGGGTACTCTTTATTTTCATCAAAATTTGAAGGTTTGATCATCCACATATTCAAATCATTACCATTGATATTGATCGTAGAAAGTTCTTTTGGAGAGAAATTGTAACCTGCAACCTGCTCTAGAAGCTCGTTATTATTCAGAATTTCACGAACCTGTTTCCCGTTTTTTGATCTGTGCAGCGTATAGA
>CAXGBX010000008.1:0-17741 GCA_964008195.1 uncultured Flavobacteriaceae bacterium | reverse complement strand
CAACAAACGTTTTTGCAATAAATGTGATTATCTGTTTTCGTTTTGCCGCTCATCTTCCTCATTCTTTTCTTTAATAGCACGCTCTACAGATTCCCTGCTAACTTTTTCGCCGGACTTTAACCATTTAGCCCTGGTTTTTGCGGAATTAGTTAAGGACAACAATAATGGTAATACCAGCAAGGTTAAGAAGGTCGCTACAAAAATACCATAGGCAATTGAAATCGCCATTGGTTTCAAGAATTGCGCCTGCCTGCTTTTTTCCAATAATAGTGGTGCAATACCTGCTATAGTTGTTAATGAAGTAAGGAAAATAGCCCTAAAACGTGATTTCCCAGCTTCTATCAATGCTTTTTCATAACGCATCCCGTCGCGTAAATAGGTATTAAATTTTCCAATAAGTACAAGGCCATCATTTACCATAATACCCACTAAAGCTATTATTCCTAATAATGACAGGATATTTACCGGGAAACCATGTATAAAATGCCCCCAGGCCACACCTATAATGCTAAACGGAATCATAATCATTAATAAAAATGGCTGGCTGTAACTTCTAAAAGTAAACGCGATCACGGCATATATCAAAAACAGGATGACAGGAAAAACTTTTTGTGCAGATTTGGTCAACTTATCTGCTTCTCTATTCTGACCTTCATAGGATACGGAAACACTCGGATATTTTGATAGTATATTAGGCAATATATTCTCGTCTATATTGGCAATCGCATCAGTAGCACTGGCATCGGGATCTTCCATATCTGCTTCTACCCTTATTTCACGCAATCCTTCCAGGTGACTAATGGACTCTGTACCTCTTCTAATTTTGTAACTGGCAATTTCTCCAAACGGAACCCGATTACCATCTGGTGTAACGATTCGCATATCATCCAGGTCATTAATTGATTCCCTGTTACTGCGATCATATCTTACCCAAACCCGAATTTCATCCTGCCCTCTTTGGAAGCGTTGTGCCTGAAGGCCGAAAAATCCAGCACGAACCTGGCTCATTACCTGGCTTAAATTGAGTCCAAGCGCATAGGCATTTTCATTTAGATCTATCGTGATTTCCTTGATACCATCAGGATCTGTATCGGTTACATCTTTCAGGACCGGATTTTCTTCCATGGCTGATTTCAGTTCAACCTTTGCCTGCTCCAATTCAGTTAAATTATTACCCAGCAAGGATACGGAAACCGGTTTACCGCCGAAGTTTCCTCCAGACCCAAAAGTTAGCCGTTCCACACCATATACTTCACCTACTTCATCCCTAATAGCATTGGTGATCTCTGGAGACCCAAAATCACGTTCCTCCCCTGGCAATAAGTTTACACGCAGCGAAGCCTTATTATTACCTGGTCCCACACGACGCACTATATTTTGCACCACCTGTTTATTACCAGTCTGCCTTTCCGTAAAATCTTCATTCACTCTCCACGCAGCATCTTCAACCATAGATATGATACTATCGGTTTTCTCAGGGTTAGTACCTTCTGGCATCAGCAAATCAATACTAACCCTGTCACTAGCAATACTTGGAAATAAAGTTACGTTAACCACTCCTCCCATTACAGAGCCAATGGTTAAAATAAGCATGGTCACTAAGATGGCAAAACTTAGAAAACGGTTTGCAACTGTTGCCCGAATTACCGGTTCATATAGTTTATCACGCAGGTATTGCATAAAGCGGTCGCCATACACATTAAATTGCCTAAGCTTTAAAAAGAATTTCGCTAAACCTTTCTTTTTCTTCTTTTCAGCTTCAGATTCCCTTACTAATGCTTTAGAATGTGCAATATGGGCAGGCAAAATGATCAGTGCTTCAACTAGAGAAACAACCAGGGTCAAAATCACTACCGTACTCACTTCCCCGAAAAACTGACCAATACGGCTATCCAGAAATAAAAAGGTGGAAAAAGCAAGGACTGTGGTAATAATCGCCGAAAGGATTGGCGGTAAGACTTCCATAGTTCCATCTATAGCGGCCTGTACCGGCTTTTTACCTCTTTCGTAATGCTGATAGATATTTTCAGAAATAACAATACCGTCATCTACAAGGATCCCAATTACGATGATCATTCCAAAAAGGGACAATACGTTAATGGTGACGCCAAAAGAACCAGCGAAAATAAACATTCCCAAGAAAGAAATAGGCAAACCAAAGGCTACCCAGAACGCTAAACGCGTATTCAAGAAGAAGGATAGGAATAACAGGACCAGAAGGATTCCCACAGCCCCGTTTTCTATCAATAATTGAGTTCTTTGATTAAGGGTAATACTTCGATCATCCTCTACAATAATCTGCAGGGTATCATTCTTTTCGTTGAATTCCTCTACATAGTTCCTTACCTTTTCTGCAGCAGAAACCAAATCTTCATTATTCGTAGTAGAAATATTAACACTTACAGCTACCCGGCCGTTGATATAAGAGGCATTTGGAGTTTCTGAAAAACGATCGCGAATTGTCGCTACATCATCTAAGGTTATGGTGGTCCCATCAGGCTGGGATTTTACCACCAGTTTGTTTAATTCTTTACCGTAGTAAGATCTATTATCAGCACGTATCAGGAAATCTTCTTCCTGGGTCTTAATGCTTCCGCCGGTGGTTAGGATATTTGCCTGGGAAACTGCCTGGGCTACTTCAGTAAATGTAAGATTGAAAGCAAGAAGATCATTCTCATCTACTGCAATCTCTATTTCTTCCTCTGGAAAGCCTGATAACTCTATTTGTGATAATCCGTCCATCGAACGCAAATCATATTCAATCTGCCTTCCAATTTGTTTCAGAGTTGCAAGATCAACACCTTCGCCACTAACAAAAAAATCAAAAGTTTCCCGGATATTTTCCTGTTTGGCAACCACCAAAGGCTCCATTCCAGTGGGAAAATTAGGTACGCGATCTACGGCGTTCTTTACTTCTGAAAGCATCACGTCTATATCTTCATCTGAATCTATCTCAACGGTGATACTACCTCCATTTTCTCTGGAAACCGAAGTAACCCTATCCACGCCCACCAATCCTTTTAGATTGTCTTCAATCTTTAGAACGATACCCTCTTCGATCTCTTCCGGTGCCGCTCCCGGATAGGTAACATTAATATTAATGATTTCTGACTCAATCAGAGGAAAGAAAGAAGACTGCATGCGCAACATCCCTACAACCCCAAATATCACGAAGGCGATAATCATTACGTTTACCGCTACGTGATACTTGATAAAGTAACTGATGATCTTTCTCATTGACTGATACTTTCCGAATTTTTCTCTAAATTATTGTCATTCCCGGAGATAGTTTCTCCCTCAGCAATTTGAACCTTCATACCATTGTAAGCCCCGGAAACCTGTCTGGCCAAAATCACCTCACCATTGGGCACTCCTTTTATAACAACCTTTCTATCAGAAAAATAAACCGGGCTAACCTCTATACTTCTTAATATCGAATCTTTTACAACAAAAATTTCATTCCTGTCATTTACAAGACTTCGATCTATTTCTATAGCATTTTCTTCTTCTTTTGCATCAAGATTGGCTTGCAAATACATCCCCTCTTTCAAAGTGCTATTCTGTACTTCTATAAAAACATTGACGGTTTGCGTAGCCTGATCAATTTTCGCGTTGATCCTGCTCACTTCGCCATCATAAGTTTTTGTCCCATTATTGTTGGTAAGGTTTACTTTCTCACCTATCCGTAGAAGGTCGGCATATTCTTTTGCGATGGAAACCTGCAATTCATAAATATCCGGATCTATATATTCCCCTAACTTCTGGCCATTCCTGATAAGGGTTCCTTCAGTAACAAGGGCTTCAGTCAAAACTCCATCAAAAGGTGCAGAAATATTATATTTAATAAGACGTTGCTCTAAATTCTTAATATTGAAATATGCGGTATTGATTCCTCTACCATTTATAAAATAACGCTCCTTATCACTAGATGGCTCAGGCAGTGGTGGAACGGTGCTGTTTACATCAAAATTATTCAAATACTCCTGCCATTTCGGAAAGATTTCGGGATAATCCAGGCGTAAATCGGGCATAATGGCTGTGATTTGATTGTAAAGGTCACTTTTTGCCGATTGCACACTTGCCTGATACTCCGCAGCATCAATTTTCAAGAGCGTTTGCCCACGATTATAGGTTTGTCCTGTCCTGAACGGTTTTGCACTATAGCGGAAAACACCCTGCACCTCAGCGTACAACTCAACACGTTGTTTTGCCACCAGATTACCATTAGCCGGAATGTTTATTGAAATAGTTGAATTTTGAATAGTGTCTACAAAAACAGTTTTAACGGTTTTTCGCACATTAGCTTCGGGCTGTTCTTTACTGTCTATAATGGCCTTTGCGCCAAAAACCGCCGCAACTATGAGCAGTACTCCTAAAGCAGATAGAGTTATCTTACGTTTATCCATAACAATATTAGGACTCCATCCAGCCCCTATGGTTTAATATGATTTCAATAAATTAATTTATTTGTTCTATTTCCAGCTGGATTTCCTCCCATTCTTCCATCAGGTTTTCCAGCTTCTTCTTCGATTTATTATAATTCGTAAGAAAATCGGGCTTGGTTACCGTTTCTTCATAGTTATTCGCAAGCTGCTTATCTTTTGTCTTAAGCTCTTTCTCAAGTTTGGTAATATTAGCTTCAGTCTTGCTTAACTTATTCTTCAGCCTTTTTATTTCTTTTTGATCTGAAAATGATGCCTTCTCAGAGCTGTCGTTTTTAGTCCTGGAAGTCTTTGTTTTATCTCGTTTTTCAACCGCTCTCATATCCTGAAGCTTACGTTGTTCCAGATAATAATCTATATCACCAAGATATTCTTTTATTTCATGATTTCTGAATTCATAAACCCGGCTTGTCAAATTTTGAAGGAAATCACGATCGTGGGATACAATAATAAGTGTGCCTTCAAAATTATTCAGAGCGTCTTTTAAAACGTTCTTAGATTTAATATCAAGGTGGTTGGTAGGCTCATCCATTACCAGGACGTTGAAAGGTTCCAGTAACATTTTACAAAGCGCCAGACGATTTCGTTCTCCCCCAGAAAGCACTTTCACTTTCTTCTCTACTTCATCTCCCCTAAAAAGGAATGCACCTAACATATCCCTAACTTTAGTTCTATTCGTTTCGTTAGAAGCATCTTCCATCGTCTTAAGTACTGTTTTTTCCCCATCCAGATAATCTGACTGGTTCTGGGCAAAATACCCCAACTGAACATTATGTCCCAATTTCAGTTTACCTTCGTGCTTTACTTCCCCGATTATGATCTTTGCCAAGGTTGTCTTACCCTGACCGTTTTGTCCCACAAAAGCAATTTTACTCTGGCGTTCGATTAAAAGGTCTACCTCCCGAAGCACCTTTTTATCCCCGTATGATTTTTCAAGCTTTTCAGCTTCAATAACCACTTTCCCGGGATTCACCGATACGGGAAAATTCACGCTCATTACCGAATTATCATCCTCATCAACCTCAATACGATCTACCTTATCAAGTTTTTTAATGAGAGATTGCGCCATGGAGGCTTTACTTGCCTTAGCCCGGAATTTATCGATAAGTTTCTCGGTATTCTCAATTTCCTTCTGCTGATTCTTCTGGGCTGCAAGTTGTTGTTCCCTAAGTTCTTTTCTGAATTCAATAAATTCTGAATAAGGTTTTCTGTAATCGTAAATACTCCCTAAAGAAATTTCAATACTCCGGTTGGTTACATTATTCAGGAACATCTTATCGTGGGATACCAGCATCACACATCCCTGATAATTATTCAGGAAATTCTCCAACCAGATAATACTTTCGATATCGAGATGGTTGGTAGGCTCATCCAGAAGCAAAATATCGTTGTTTTGTAGTAATAGCTTAGCCAATTCAATTCTCATTCTCCATCCACCGGAGAAAGTCTCTGTAAGCTTCTCAAAATCCTCCCTTTCAAAACCTAGCCCCTGAAGGACTTTTTCTGTCTCCCCCTCATAATTATATCCACCAATAATCTCATATTGGTGTGTGATCTCACTTAGATCCTGGATTAGATCGTTGTAAGATTCGCTTTCATAATCTGTTCTGGTGGCAAGCTGATCATTTATCACGGCCATTTTAGATTCCAGGTCCATAATTTCTTCAAAAGCCTGATGGGCTTCAGCAATCACGGTACGACCCTTCTCAAAATCAAGGTCCTGCTTTAAAAAACCAATTTTCAGATCTTTATCTTTTGCGATCTGGCCAGTATCATATTCCTGCTCTCCTGAAATGATTTTCAATAAAGTAGATTTCCCGGCACCATTTTTACCAATGAGACCAACCCGATCCCCGGCACCAAGTCTAAAACTTATTTCCTTAAAGAGATATTCTCCCTGAAAGGAGATCGAAAGATTATGAATATTAAGCATTAACGCATTTTTTTTGCAAAGATGCTTAAATTTGCATTGCAAAAAAAATTACATGATTCTTCTTAAAGGAACAAAAGTTTACAGCATTTTCACAGGTACATGTCCTGTGTGTCAGGAAGAAAGCATGTACAAAGAAAGCAATCCCTATAAATTGAGCAGAGTCTATAAAATGCACGAACGCTGCAGCAGTTGCGGAACGAAATATAAAATAGAACCATCTTTTTTCTATGGAGCGATGTATGTGAGTTATGCAGTGGGAATTGCCTTTTCTGTAGCTACTTTTATCATATCACATCTGTTCCTAAACTCTAGCCTGCTTACGGCATTTTTTGCGATCGTAATAACTTTAGTAGTGTTTATGCCAGTGATCATGAGACTTTCCAGAAATATCTGGATCAATTTATTCTTCAATTACAAGAAAGTTGCCGGAAAGAATTAAACTGATTTAAAATGTTTTTTGGTGAATCTCCCAAGGTCAATTTCCGGATCCAGAAGCTCCCTGTTTTCTATGTGATTTAATAAAGCCTCTGCCATATTGGGAGCAATTAAAACTCCACGACTTCCAAAACCATTACAACAATACATATTAGGAATTTCAGGATGCGGTCCCACCAATGGTTTTCTATCTGAAACTGCCGGACGAATTCCAGCCACCTGATCTACTACTTCAAAATCACATTTAATAAGCTTTTTCAACTCCTTCACCAGTTTTTCCCGAGCTGCTGATGTTATTTCCTGACTTTTATCCTGATGATCATAGGTTGCTCCTGCCTTATAAAGATTATTCCCCAAAGGCATTACAAAAATGGAAGATTTCACTGCGAAATCAAGTTGAAGTTCTTCTGATAATATGGTGATATATTCACCTTTATTCCCTCTGAGAGGTAAATAATCAAAAAATGGGTTCTTTTTCAGTCCGAAGCCTTCACAGAAAATTATGTTCTTAGCCCGGAAATTTTCATACTCGAAATGATCCTGATTAATTTTTAAATCGCCATACTCAAATTTCTTTTTCTTGAAAATATCCTTTTCATTTAAATAGTTTAGGTAACTATCTAAAAGTTCTTCCGTAGCAATATTCCCCGTTTTCAGAACCCTTCCAAAGCCAAATTCAGCACTAATATTTTTATTGACATTTTTCACGATCTTAGCATCCATAAACGGAGTTAAGCCTGGCTTATCCAGAGCTACAAACCAATCGTTTTTCTCTTCTATCGAATGAAACCTACGGAATATATTCCAATCATTAACAAAGCTTTTTTCAAGTTTATGTTCAAGGTTTTTGTAAAATGGTAGCGCATTTTGCATCTGTTTTGCAGCATTCCAGGCCGGCGTAAAACGCTTTAAGATTACCGGATTAAATATTCCACCAGCAACATAAGAGGATCTTTGAGAATTGTCTTCGAAAACCACGAAGGTCTTATTCCTCTTTTCCAAAGCTTCGGAAACCGCCAGGCCACTAAGACCAAGACCTACAATAATATAATCCAGCATGATTTAAAGATATAAAAGCTACTACTTAATATTAAAAATGTACATAAAAAAAAGCGCTCAAACGAGCGCTTTATTATTTCAAAAAATGGAATTTAATAACTCCACATATCCATTTCAAAATTCCTGATTTGCTCCTTTATACGTTGCGATTCGAGTAACTGCATGAAGGCGTTATCAGCAATATATTCATCGATCTCACGATCTCCCTGAACATTATCTTCTTTATAAATAATTCCGTCAAATCTTCTGGAATTTAATAAATGATCAAATGAGATGGTTTGAGATGTGTTACCTCCTGTAAATACAGCAGCCTCATGCAATACTTCACGGGCATCTGGATACCAAACCCAGAATAATTCCACAAGATCAGTTTGCCCTGAATCTATAAAGTTTACATCAGGTGCTACCGGGGCAATCCCCAATAGACGATACTTTAATTCCGCAAGACGTTTATCGAAGTACCATAAACCACGAATATGATATTCAGCGATATCTGCCGCACCAAGGTCACGACGATCAATGAACTGAGCATCAACTTCTTCACCAGCATTATATTGTTCAATACCAAGATCTGTAGTATCTACTTTAGAAATAGTGGCGCTGATATCTTTCAATGTACGTTTTTCAGTAAAATAAGAGTCGGCATAAACATTTTCAATCTTGCCTTGTTTGATAGCTCTTACCAGAACATCATAAAGAGACCTTCTGTTACTTCCTATATTATTGGTGTCTATAGGATAATACAAAGGAAAATTCACTCTCTCATCAAGATCTACAATTTCCCAAGTGCCTTTAGACCATAAAATATCACGATCTCCAACATACCCGTATTCTAATGGCTTATCCTCCTTTTCTACTAAAGCCTGAGCTTCTGATAATTTTCCTATATCTTCAGGTTTATCAGCGTTCAGGATATTAGCCTGACCGAAAGAAGACATACCCATCATCATCACAAAGCCATATACAAAAAATTCTTTCATGCTCATTTCAAAAAATATTTTAGTTTGTAAGCTCAATTAAAACTGCGGCTACTTTCTTAAGCTTATAGCTTGAGTTTCCTGCAAGAGATGCTTCAATATCATAAATCTGAACTGTCTCACCTCTTCCAGCACGTCTTAGAGCAGCTTTCGCTCTATCATCTAACCTGCTTCCATTAACAACAATGGTAGGTTGTCCTGGTACTTTAAATTTAAATCCGGTTACGTTCAGATTAAGATCAAAGTCGAAATCAGGTAAATTTGCACCTACTGTTGAAACCTCCAGGCTATTTCTTTGCATAGAAACCGATCCATCTTCTCCACGAATAGTTCCTACAGGTCTTGGAATGTCTTTAATTCTAAAAGTAGAACTAGATGGATAACTGGTTCCATCAATAGTTCCAGTTACATTAATTTTAACCTCTCTGGCCTGTAGTGTGGTTACATTAATAGAGTAACTACTACCAGAAACTTTTGAAAGTCCGGGTGCAGATGCACTAACATTATTATCAGGCACTCCTGCCATAGAAATAGTTAAAGGATTTTGTACTCCTCTATACAGAACATTCATTTTATCTGCTGAAATGGTAGCAGAATTAGGCTTTGGAATTACTGAAAATTCAGAAGAAACAGTTACCGGAGTCTCTTCTCCATCTTCGATAAAGATCAATTGACCTGTAAGTTTATGCTGTCCGGCATTTCCAGCGGGAACATTAAGTTTTACTTTTCCACCCTCAATAGTATAATCATCTTCACTAAGTTTTCTTCCATCTAAAGAAATCTCTACACGATTAGGTTTAGTTGTGGCATCCGTTCTTCCTAAAACTAAAGCTCCATCAAAATTCTCACCTTGATAATAAGCAGATTTTGGAGTTTCTAAAAGAGTTGTGTAATTGGTCATAGCCACCTCGCTTTGTAACTGGCCTGAAAGCATCGCAGATAAAATATCATTTTCTGTAGACTTGATATCAGCTTGCATCTGAGACAACTTAGTTATAGTAGCTACAAGAGGAAAACCTTGATAGTTATACATCAACCAGGGTTGAGTTACGTTTTCAGAATTTGTGATTTCCTGAGTAGCAAAATCTTTCTGAATCTCCTCCTTTATTTGCCCAAAATCATCTCCCAATATGTCTAGAACACCTTGACGATAAGTATCTACTGCATTAACAAATTCCTCACCCTGCGGACTGACTCTACCACTTGCGAAGAACATATTATCCAATTTAACAGATTTATCCATAGATTCGTAATCTTGTGGATCTTCTACCTCTGAGAGTAATTCTGATTTCAAATCAGCTATATATTGATCAAGACTCTGTGAAAGCACATCAATACGCTCAGCTTTCTGCTTTAGATCAACGTATTTTTCAGGTTGTTCATCAGCTTTAGAAGATAGTCCTGCCATTGCTGCTTCATTTCTTTCAGTAGTAGAAGCATTTGAAGCCAATAGCTTCTCATTCATTTGCCCAAAAGCTGTAAGTACTTCTTTGGACATATTTAGTGCCATCATGGCAATGAAAACCAGGTACATTAGGTTTATCATTTTCTGCCTTGGCGATTGTTTTCCGGATGCCATGTCTAATTTTTTATTTTTGAATTAATAAAATAGTTCAATTGATAAATATCAATTAGACTCTTGGTTGTCCGTTCATTGCTGTTAACATTCCACCATAAACATTGTTCAATGATGCCATATTACTTGTAAGTGAATCCATTTGTGCTTTAAGTTTACCGGCGTTTTCAGCAACTTCCTGATTAACTTCAGCTTGTTTAGCTGCAGATTCTACCTGAACTTTATAAATATTATTCAATGTTTCCATTTGTGTAGC
This sequence comes from uncultured Flavobacteriaceae bacterium, assembly GCA_964008195.1. GTDB lineage: Bacteria > Bacteroidota > Bacteroidia > Flavobacteriales > Flavobacteriaceae > Christiangramia. The sequence goes on along the minus strand of CAXGBX010000008.1, from coordinate 7,063 downwards.
TGCCAAGCCTAGCTCTTCGCTGTATTTCTTTTGAGAAGCCATAGAGTCTACTGTTGGGGCAATACCTTTAGCAGCTCCTTCAAAATTTTTAATACTTTCTCCTAACGAAGACATTAAATTTGCATCTAATTTTGCTTCTTTCAGCATAGCATCTAATTTCTTAGAAAGCATACCTTCAGCCTCTTTCTCTTCCGCAACTACCACACTTCTATCTCTTCCCTGTCCTCCAGCAAGTTCCGGATATACCAATGCCCAATCCAGGTCATCGTCTACCGGTTCAAATGCAGAGTAAGCAAATACCAGCGCTTCTACAACCAGCCCTACAATTAACATCTCATTACCAAAAGGCCAGTGCATGATTTTGAATAAAGCACCCAGAATAACTACCGATGCTCCCAGACCATACACCATGTTGGTCACTTTTTTTGTGGTTCTTGAATTTGCCATAACTCTAATGTTTGATTTTCTTAGTTTTTGTTTTTATAAATAGGTATAAGTTCTAAATTCATTATGGATTCTTCTGATTGAGCGTTACATCTGTGCCCAGGTAATCCTGAACGGTTCTAAAACCAATGTAACTTCTCGCTGAATCCATATATTCATAATCCCTGGAGCTTACCTGAAGGAAGTAAGCAACATCCTTCCAGGATCCTCCACGCACTACTTTTCTTCTGTCCTGGGGATTATTAACAGTGGGGTTCATCGTGGACATGTATTCATAAGATCCAGGATCATAAGATGAATCTACCCATTCTCCAACATTACCGGCCATGTTATATAGTCCGTAATCATTTGGATCGTAAGATTTTGCTTCTACTGTGTACAAAGCCTGATCTGCAGCATAATCACCGCGCAAAGGCTTGAAATTAGCCATAAAGCATCCGCGGTCATTCAGGGTGTAAGGCCCACCCCATGGGTAAGAAGCACCTTCCAGGCCACCTCTGGCAGCATATTCCCACTCACCTTCGGTTGGCAATCTATATGACGGAACATTTGAATCTCCTTTTTCACGACGAAAATCATTATGATATTTTGTTCTCCACTGGGTAAAAGCTCTAGCCTGCTTCCAGGAAACTCCTACCACCGGATAATCATCAAAAGCACTATGCCAGAAATAATCATTATGCATAGGCTCATTGTAAGAATAGTTAAAATCCTTGATCCAAACCGTTGTATCAGGATAAATAGCTACCTCTTCATTTTTAATGAAGTTACTTCTCTTTCCATTTGTTTTAGCCGCAGCTTGAATATCCATATATGAATATTTAAACTTTAGCTTTTTTACATCAATAGTACGCTGGCCATTATAAACTTCATCCATTGGAATGTACATAGAATCCATAACTTCGGCGTAGTAAACATCAGGATAGTCTTGAGTATCCCAGACAATATCTATATCCTTATTCAATCTTCTATTAGAGTAATCGTCAGTAGGACCACCCTGCCCATAAGTGTTCAACATGTATTCCTCGTATGGCGTCATATCTCCTTCCTCAGCATCAGCAAATGCGTATTCACCAATGGCATTATCTCCAGGAGTAGCACCCTGCAACTCCGCCATCTTACCGAGTTCAACTCTTACAATAGAGTCTTTTACATAGTCTACGAATTGGCGGTATTCTGAATTGGTTATTTCCGTTTCATCCATATAAAATGATCGAACGGTAACCGTTTTTGGGGGTGCATTTCTTTGACCGGCAATATCATCATCAGATTTACCCATAATGAATGCACCACCTGGAATTAATGTCATACCGTAAGGTTTCTCAGGATTCCACTTCTTTCCCTCCGCACCTACAAGCTGTCCACGATCGCCTCCACCACAGCTTGAAAGCAAGGCCAGAACAGCAATGAGCGAAATATACTTCTTCATAATTATCTTAGGTTAAGACATTTTGATTTACGGCAGTAAACCTATCTAAATATTTTTTAAAAAACAATATTTCAGATAAAAATACAGTAAATCAAATTAATGCCTGAATATAATCTTTTTAGACTTCGTTTTTTCTTTTTGCTTTATACCAGCGTTCCGGGATTACCTGATTGCAAGCTTCAAGATAATCTTCTTCGCTGCAAGGTAATAACGTATGCCTTTTTAATTTAGTATTAACCGTAGACAAAAATGGAATTTCTATCCACCATCGCCCACTTACCGGACTTTTAAAAAATATGAGCACCTCATCATCAATAGGAACCTGGTATTTTATAAACTCCTTTTTCGCTGAAATAGTATTTTCATTGGTTCGATAATTCACTCCTTCAATAAAATACCACAAAATCTGGGAAACCAGCATATTTGCCAGATCTCCAAATTGATTTTGATATTCGTAAACTCCAAAAGAAGACACTTTATCACTAATCCCGGCATATCTGGAAAGCGCGCAAATTTCCCTGCCATTAAAACCATTCGGCGAATGAAAATAGCCCGTATTTGCAGAAGCCGAATCTATGGATCCCAAATCCAGACCAACCAGATTGGCATTCCTGAAAATAGGCTCCATTAATGAGATATCTGAAGTCACTTCTCCTAACCTGTACGCCTCAAAAAAGAGTCGCTCCATCAATTCAATTTCCTCCTGAGAATTGAAATAAGTTTGATATCCCAACGTAGAATAATTAAATAAATTATATGGTTTGTCGACTACGATTTTTCCTACATAAGATTCATTAGAAATCATTTTTTCAGCATCTCCCAGATCAAAATTACGATCTATATTCACAAGGTTAACCATTTGATCTAATTTATCATAAGCTCTGTATTGCGCATAAATAAGATCCTGACTTCCTCCCAAAATTACTGGCACTACATCCAGCTTTATAAGACTTTCAACGAGATTCTGCACTGCAAAATAGGTGTCTTCAACCGTTGCCCCGGGTTGAATATCACCTAAATCTGCTAATTTAAGCCTCCAGTTTCCAGGATATAATCTATAAAACTGTTCTCTTATATGATCAAAATTAGGGGAATCAGATTTTTTAACCGCTCTTCTATTTTCACAAACTCCAAAAATTGCCACATCAATCCCATCCATATCTGGAATTCCAGAACTCTCTGTATGAATCTTAAGTTGAGCACCTATGGATTGCTGATTTAAATGGCTAATCTCATCCAATAAATTTTCATGTACCGGACTAAGAAAATCGAACTCCATATATTATTTCTTTTTGGTAGATTTTTTTGTGGTCGTTTTCTTCGCTGTACTTTTCTTTTTGGCAGTCTTTTTCGTAGTTTTCTTCTTCTTGGTATTTTTTTCAATGATTTCTTTAACCTCATCCAGCGTCAACTCATCAGCTTTCGTGGTTTTTGGCAACTCAACTTTGGTTTTTCCTTTTATCACATTAAATCGTCCCCATCTTGCTTTCTCTACGCGAATACCTTCTTCTTCCCAATACTGGATTAATTTATCACGCTCCTTCTGAAGTTTATCTTCAATAAGCTGCTCTATATCCTGATCTGAAAGATTATCAAAATCATATTTTTTGTTCACATTGATGAACATATCATTCCACTTCAAATAAGGCCCGAATCTTCCAACTCCTTTTTGAACCGGCATGTCTTTATATTCATAGATGGGAGCATCTGCTTTTTCTTTTTCCTTAACCAGCTCCATCGCTCTTTCAAAATCAACATTCAAAGGATCTTCTCCCTTCTCCAATGAAACGAATTTCTTTCCAAATCTTACATAAGGACCATATCTGCCATTATTTACCTCAACTGCATCCCCTTTATACTCTCCTAATTTCTTCGGAAGCTGAAATAGATCCATTGCCTCCTCATAAGTAAGGCTTTCCATATTTTGATCTGGACTTAAACTGGCAAATCTCGGCTTTTCGTCATCTTCCACACTTCCTATTTGAACCATTGGGCCAAATTTTCCTAATCTTACACTCACCGGTTTACCAGTTTCAGGATCTTCTCCAAGAATCCTTTCCCCAACTTCCCTATCGGCATTTTTAGCAACATCCTGTACATGCGGATGGAAATCTTTATAGAATTCCTTCATCATCGCAGTCCATTCTTTATTTCCTTCAGCGATATCATCAAAGCTTTCTTCAACTTTCGCTGTAAAATTATAATCCAGAATATTGGAAAAATGATTTACCAGAAAATCGTTTACCACCATTCCTGTAGCTGTTGGCACTAATTTTCCTTTATCGCTACCAACGGTTTCAGTCAAATTCTTTTCAGAAAGTTTATCGTTTTTCAGTTTAAACTGTACATAATCTCTTTCTGTGCCGTCAACTGATCCTTTTTCTATATAATTTCTACTCTGAACCGTGGAAATGGTCGGCGCATAGGTTGAAGGCCTACCAATTCCCAATTCTTCCAGTTTTTTAACCAGGGAAGCTTCGGTATACCTATAAGGCGGCCTCGTAAATCTTTCAGTTGCGGTTATATATTCGTTATTAAGCGGCTGGCTGACTTTTAAAGCAGGCAACATTCCGCTTTGTTCTTCATCTTCCTCATCACTTCCTTCCAGGTAAACCTTTAGGAAACCATCAAATTTCAACACCTCTCCATTTGCTGTAAAATGGCTGTCATGTTTGTTTGCTTCTATCTTAACATTGGTACGCTCTAATTGCGCATCACTCATTTGAGAAGCAATAGCCCTTTTCCAGATAAGTTCATACAGTCGCTGTTGATCACGATCTCCAGAGATGGAATGCTTTTGAAACCCGGTTGGTCTTATAGCTTCGTGAGCCTCCTGAGCTCCTTTAGTTTTTCCTTTGAATTGACGGGCTTTGGCATATTTCTCGCCATAAGCTTTCAAAATTTCTTCTTTAGCTCCCTTTCTCGCGTCTTCTGAAAGGTTCACACTGTCAGTTCTCATATAGGTAATATGCCCTGCTTCGTATAAACGTTGCGCCAGCGTCATGGTTTTACCTACTGAAAAGTATAATTTTCTGGCTGCTTCCTGCTGAAGCGTTGAAGTTGTAAACGGAGGCGCAGGATTTTTTTTTGCCGGTTTTGTAGTAAGATCGGCAACCTTAAAATCTGCTCCTATATTATCTTTCAGAAACGTTTCAGCTTCTTCTTTAGTCTCGAAATTCTTCAGAATTTTAGCCTTAAAAGATTTCCCATCTTCCGTAGAGAATTCAGCATCAATCCTATAAGATGCTTGCGCGGTAAAATCTGTAATTTCACGCTCACGTTCCACAATAAGCCTAACTGCCACGGACTGTACGCGACCGGCAGAGAGACCTCCTTTCACCTTTCTCCATAGCACCGGAGAAAGCTCATAACCTACCAGCCTATCAAGAACCCGACGTGCCTGTTGCGCATTTACAAGGTTATAATCAATATTTCTGGGGTTATCTATCGCTTTAAGAATGGCAGTTTTCGTAATCTCATGAAAAACGATACGCTTCGTTCGCTCGCTTTCCAATTTAAGCTCTTCTGCCAAATGCCAGGCTATTGCCTCTCCCTCACGGTCTTCATCACTGGCGAGCCAAACCATTTCAGCATTCTTGGCCAGACCTTTAAGCTTTCTGACTACATCTTTTTTATCTTTGGAAACTACGTATTTAGGCGTGAAATCTCCTTCAGTATCAACTCCAATCTCCTTGGTAGGCAAATCTGCTATATGTCCAAAACTGGATGCCACCTTATAATCTGATCCCAGAAACTTTTCAATGGTTTTAGCCTTCGCAGGAGACTCAACAATCACTAAATTCTTAGCCATAAATCTGTTGGTTTGTAAGTGCAAAAGTATATCAAATTTTTCTTCTGCCCATTAAACTTGCATTAAAACCGGAAGACAAGGTTCTGAAATGGCCGAATAATAAAGGTATTTCCAAATAAAATAAATTCAGAAACTCTAAAGAAGCATAGGGTTTATTCAGTAAAATAAAATACCGAAGAAGCACCTGCAAGCTCATATTTTAAGTCTGGAGAAATATTTCCAGAAATTGAAGTGGCATCGTTAAATGCCAGGATGCGCCCATTTTTATGCAATGTCTCAGCCACAAATATCACATTGTAAGCAGCATCGTAAACTACATTCACAGGGTTACCCAAAAGCGTATTTGCTCCTGAAATTCTTAACTGGTCATCTAAATTTATAAAACCACCGTTAGTGGCATTAGAAAACTTAGCCTCAAAATCCTGAATTATGTGAAGTGCCCCATCATTAGCAGATTCAATCTCACCAATATCAGATAAAACCATAGTGCCCTTATCATAATCAAGTCCGTGGGCCCTAATCAAGCCCTGAAAGCCCACAATTTTGTCTGCAGTAACAATTCTATTGCCAGTATGATTTTCAATAAAGTTTCGGTAAACCGCAATTTTATTGGTTTCATCAACAGCAGCATAAAGATCGTTCTCTATAAATTCCAGGCCCCATACTTTAAATTTAGTGATGAGCACGTTCCTAAGAACAAAACCGGTTTCAGTCTTAACATATATAAATAGTCTTCCTTCAGGCGTGGTTTCATCCCCATCCAGATCGGTATTATCAGAAACCACAAAAAATTGTCTGTTCACCGCGAGGTCTCTCCCGCTTTCAAACCCGGCTGTACTGGTAATACCTAATTCAGGATTTTTAGTTCCACCGGCACCTATCGCATTAATATTATTATAAGATTCAATCTGGTTTGACGACCTGGAAACAATACTGAATACATCTTCTTCCGGAGCATAATAAAAGCCTTCAATATCTGTTGAGGCGACCGAATAATTGGTCACTGTGCCATCATTAATGTCATAACGTCTCACCTGGCCGCTATGTGATGTTGCGTATAAATGCGCAGTATCAGAAGTATCTACTCCGGTATTCAGGTTGTCATCACCATTACAGGCAATAAGTATTAAACTTAAAAACGCACCGGCATAAAAAAGATTTTTTTTCAAAACTTAAATTTTTACGAAGATATAACGCAGGTGCGATTGATATAGTTCAATCAAGTTAAAAATCTGTTATTTGGAACTATTTTAACGCTGATTACCCCGGATAATAGTCATATTGGGAATTCAAAAGAATAGCAGAATGGAGAAGAATGTAGCCGTAATTACAGGAGCTAGTAGCGGAATTGGAAAAGCAATAGCAGAAAAGCTATCTGC